>JASLOY010000609.1 GCA_030745255.1 Vicinamibacterales bacterium | reverse complement strand
AGCCGCCTGGTTGATAGACCCGTCCGTCGTGACCCTCACACAACGGCTGCCGATTACCGTCGACACGACGTCCGGCCCATCCTACGGGGGCACCAGCGTGGCGACAGGCGCAGCGGATGACGCCGGTATCGACGTGATGCTCGATCTGGACGTCGAGAAGTTCTACGGTATGTATGAGGAGCTGCTGACGAGACCTATCGAGGGCGCATAGGTGTCGCCCCAGACTTCGGGCTTCAGGCTACAGGCTACAGGCTGCGGGCTGCGGACGCTCTGAGGCCAAGAATTTCCCGGGCCTCCGCAGGTGTCGCGACAGTGGCGCCCGTGAGCTGAAGAATCCGCACAGCCTTCTCGACGAGGGCGGCGTTGCTCGGAGCCAGCACCCCCTTCTCGAGATACAGATTGTCCTCGAGCCCCACCCGGCAGTGCCCGCCGAGCATCGCCGCCAGCGCCACGAACGGAAACTGGGCACGACCAATGCCGAAGCCGGCCCAGTTGGCTCCGGGCGGTAGCTGGTCGCGCATGAAGATCATCGCCTCGGGTGTCGCCGGAGCGCCCCAAGGCACACCCAGCACGATCTGGAAGAGACAAGGCGCCTCGAACACGCCGTCGGCGACCATCTTGACCGCCAGCTGGATGTGCCCCGCCTCGAACACTTCGAGCTCTGGTTTCACACCTGCATCGCGGATGGAGGCGGCCATCGTCGACAGGTGCGCGGGAATGTTGGCAAACACGTGTGGCCCGAAGTTCATGCTGCCCATGTCGAGCGAGCAGATCTCGGGTCGAAGCGCCATGATGTGCTCGACTCGCCGCTCCGGTGTGGTAATCGTGGACCCGGGAGCCGCGATCTTCGGATCCTCGTCACCAGGCACGAAGCGGGCGCCCGGGCCGGTCGTCAGGTTGATGACCACGTCAACGCCACTGTCCCGGACCCGCTCGACCACCTCGCGGTAGTAGTCCACGTTCATCGAACCCAGCCGCGTCTTCGGCTCCCGCACGTGGACGTGGATAATGGCCGCGCCCGCCTGTGCGGCCTCGATTCCGGAAGTGGCGATCTCTTTCGCGGTCACCGGCACGGCCGGGTTCTTCCCGGTGGTGTCGCCCGCCCCGGTCAATGCGCAAGTGAGAATGGTCGAGCGCGTCGTCATGTTCACCGCTCCTCTCGACGAAGACGCTGCACGAGCCGCGTCCCGCACCAGACCAATGCCAGCCCGACCAGCACCAACCAGGGCAGAAACCTGACCAGCCCTTCATCGAAGGACTCGATGATGCCGCGCATCGAGTCGAAGAACCAGATCAGCGAGACCACCGAGATCAGATGACCGCTGAAGACGGAGGCAAAGACGATGGTGGTGCGCAGGCCGATGAGATAGCCAACAACGCCGCCCACCAGTGCCCCCGTACTCCAGAACGGAAAAAAGACAACCCCCCAGAGCCCGATCACGCCGAGGGGCTCGACGATGCGCCGATGCTTTTCGGCGGAGCGGCGGACGCGATCGATAGCGCCGCTGAGCCAGTCTTTCTTGCTCGATCCCTGATAGGCGGCAACCACCAGGGGATAGACAATCAGCAACAGGATGACGTCTTGCGTACCGCTCTGGATCAGCAGGTAGGTCTGGCTGAAGCCGCTGGCGATACCATCGGCGATGTTTACGAGCCGGCCCAGAAACGCCAGCTCGAGCACCAGGCGCCAACCTTGAGCATGCGGATCGGGCTCGACGACGGCCCAGGTCACCAGCGTAATGGCCCAGGCGGCAAACAGGCACCAGCCGGCCATCGCAATCCGGTTGAGCACCCTCTTCGACAGGTCGGTCACCGCGTGATCATACGTGCGAAGGACCGTTTCCGCGCATCGGCTCATCGCGGGCCGTTTCGAAGTTGCAGAAGGGAGTAGGAGACAGGCAGCCAGTCTGAGAGAATGCCACACCATGTCCGAGCTTCCTGCCACCGGCGCCCAGGCGCCGGGCTTCATGCTGAAGGATCGGGACGGCACGTCACTGACGTTCGGCGAAGGTGAGCCGGCGGCCCCGACGACCCTCTTGTTCTTTTTCAAGCACGATTGCGCGACATGCGATCTCATGGCCCCGCTGGTGGAACGGCTTCACGGTGCGCTCGCGGGAGACGGACTGCGTGTGGTCGGGGTCTCGCAGGATTCCCCCACCGACACCACCGGCTTCGTGAATCGCCACGCACTCAGCTTCAGGGTGGCGCTCGACGCCGAGCTCGAAGTCTCGGCCGACTACGGATTTGACGCCGTACCGGCGCTCGTGCTCGTCGACCCGACACGCCAGGTCGGCTTCAGCTTCGAG
>JASLOY010000608.1 GCA_030745255.1 Vicinamibacterales bacterium | reverse complement strand
GGTCGAATCATTTCGTGTTGGTGGCGATGGCCGCAGACCGCCCTGCCGGGGTCATCGAGCTGCGTGACAACGACCACGTGTCGCTGCTGTTCGTGGACGGCCGGTTTCAGCGTCACGGCATCGCGCGTGAGCTGCTCACACGCGCGTTGTCGGTGGCACGGCCCGCCAAGCCGGGTCTCGACCGGGTGACGGTCAACTCGTCCAGGTTTGGTGTGCCGATCTACGAGCGGCTCGGGTTTCGGCAGACCGGCCCCGAGCGGTCGGTGAACGGGATCGTCTTCATCCCGATGGCGCATCAGCTGGAACCAGACCCCGCCTGACATCCCACCGCGACCGCAGACGCGCGCACCGCGGCCATTCCTAGGGCTGCGGGCCGGCCATGTAGACGTGCTCTCTCAATTCCCGGGCATCGTCCAAAGCTGCCCTGCGGACGGTACGCTGGCGACACCAAGACCGTGGCGGAACACGAGCCGCCCTCCCCGGTCGGCGGTCACCGCCAGCATCCCGAGGCCGGCTAGCGCCACCACGAACGCCGCAATTGCCGCCCAGTGGGCAGCCGGGCGCCAGATGTAGGACAGCGCGATGCGTAGCGAGGCGAAGAAGACAAAGAACCACGTGGTTCGATCTGCCCAGGTGAAGTGGGCGGTCACCGCCGCGCTCGCCTCGGGGGACACCGCCATATGCTGGGCGGCGCTCAGCCCGCTGAAATACGCGGCCATCGCCATGAGCGCCCCGGCACAGTAGAAAAGCGTGGCGGCGTCTCGAACGGCCGGTCTGGTCGGCATCAGCAGGCTCATCATGTCCACCGCGGCGGCACCGAGCAGAAGCGAGACCGGAAAGTGCACCAGGAGCGGATGCAGATTGGGCGCCCAGGCTGGAAGAAGGGACATGTCAGCGAAGCCCGTATAATACCCCGCCTTACCCGACGAACCGGTATCTGGAGAAATCGCTCAACATGGAAGGCTGGCAGGGGTGGGACGACTACGCGCCGTTCTATGACTGGGAGAACGCGCGGACGGTCGGGCGTCGCGACATCCGTTTCTGGCAGGGTCTGGCCGAGCGTTGCGGCGGGCCGGTGCTCGAGCTGGGTTGCGGAACCGGGCGCGTCTCGGTACCGGTCGCCAGGTCGGTAAACGACGTCGTCGGTCTCGACCGGTCCGACGCGATGCTTCGCCAGGCTCGGCGCCGGCTCCGGCGGAGCAAGGTGCAGGGAGGCTTGCGTCTCGTCCGGGGAGATGTCCGGTCGTTGCCGTTCCTGGCGGCGAGTCGGTTCCAGTTGGTGATGGCGCCCTATGGGGTGCTGCAGTCGCTCCTGTGCAACCGCGACATGCGAGCCACGATGACGTCGGTCCTGGGTGTGCTCCGACGTGGCGGGACGTTCGCGATCGACCTCGTGCCGGATCTCCAGAGCTGGCGCGAATACGACCGTCGCGTCAGCCTGCGTGGACGCCGTCGCGGCGGCGCGACACGCATCAGCCTCATCGAGTCGGTCAGGCAGGACCGGGCCAGACGACTGACGATCTTCGACCAGGAGTTTGTCGAGCGGCGCGGCCGCGCGCGGACCACGCACCGGTTCTCGCTGGCCTTCCGCACGCTGTCGGTGCGCCAGATGACCGGACGACTGCGCCGCGCCGGGTTCACGATCGAGTCGGTCTCCGGCGACTATCGAGGTGGAGCCTGGCACCCCGAGGCCGACACCTGGATCGTGCTGGCCGGAAAGCCGCGGTAGACACCGCCGCCGCCCCACCGGCGAGCCACGAGTCACCCCCCTTCACACCGGCGCCATGGGGATGGGAGACCGGTGAATCGTGGTAGAATTTGCCACGTTTTCGCGTTGCACAGTCACGGAGTCCTACCGATGTCCGGCCATTCCAAGTGGCATTCGATCAAGCACAAGAAGGGTGCGGCCGACGCCAAGCGCGGCAAGCTATTCACACGCATCATCAAGGAGCTCACCGTCGCCGCGCGTGATGGTGGTGGCGACCCGGACAGCAACCCCAGGTTGCGGACCGTGGTCGCCGACGCCAAGGCGGCCAACATGCCGGCCGACAACATCAAGCGCGCCATTCGCCGGGGCACGGGCGAGGAACCTGGGGTGAGCTACGAAGAGATCACCTACGAGGGCTATGGGCCGGGCGGTGTCGCCCTGCTGCTCGAGGTGCTGACAGACAACAAGAACCGCGCTGTCGGCGAGATCCGCCATTTGCTGACCAAGCACGGCGGGAATCTCGGGTCGACGAACAGTGTGGCCTGGATGTTCGACAAGCGGGGGTACATCCTGGTGGAGAAGGTCGGCGCCGAAGAGGA
>JASLOY010000607.1 GCA_030745255.1 Vicinamibacterales bacterium | reverse complement strand
GTCGGCAGACAGTACGGCGTGCCGACATAGAGATTGACCCGCTTGCGGATTTCCTGGTTTGCTCGCGCACGGGTTCCCAGGACCTCGTCCATCTTCATGGCGATGTCCGGGTCGATCCAGTGCACCGGTGACGGGTGGCCATGGAGCACTTTGTTGCTCTGCCGGCGTCGCCGGTGTTTCTCCACGAAGGCGTGAACCGCCCGCACGTCGTGCATGTAAAGGGCCGATCGAATTGGCGATGTTGTAGACGCTTGGGCGGGCTGGCGGCGCACGCTCCGCCCGCGTGAACCTTGGATTGTGGGCCGGACGCCGCGGGTTGTCAACCCAGGGTGCCAGCGTCGCGGGCGGGGCGGCTATCGGACCTTCGCCAGCACCGCGTGCTGGTAGTTGAACTCGACTCGCTCGGGTCGAGCCGGAAGCGGCAGCTCGACCGTGACCTCCTCGGCATCGACCCAGATCTGCTGTGTCATCGGGGGGTGGTCCTCGAAGGTCAGTCGAATGGGCACTGGCATCCTGAAGCCGTCGGAGACGTCATCTTGCCGGATGCGTCCATGCAGGACGAATGGCGACGGGCTGTCGGTAATTGCGGTCACGTCCAGGTCCGGCCGGTAGGTCGGCACCTCGACACCGTAGACCCATTGGTCGAAGAACCAGTCCATCGGCTCGCCGAATGCGCGCTCAACCGCCGCCTCGAAAGACTGGGTCGACATGACGCCGCGCACATGATCGGTGGCGTAAGTGCGCATCAGCTCCCGGAACCGCTCGTCGTCACCGGTGGTCGGATCGAGGAGCATCGACCGGAGCATGTGCAACACGTAGGCGCCCTTCTCGTAGACGAGGACGCGATAGTCGAACGGCGTGTCGGTGGTGTTCAGGCGGTACCCGGCTACCAGCGCGCCCGAATCGTGCCCGTCACTGCGGCGAAGGGCCACCGGGTTGAACCCGTAGTGGCGGAGTCCGAGACCCTGACCGACCTGTCCCTCGCCGAGCACGTCGAGCCGCCAAGCGTCGATCATGTTCAGAAACTCGTCCGGCTTGTCCAGTCCGTGGAGCATGAAGAGCGCCGCGGCGTAATTGGCAAAGCCTTCGGTCATCCACTGGTCGCGGTAATGCCGCCAGTCGATCGCCGCGCCCCACCACTGGTGGGCCACTTCGTGGGCCCGGAACAGCTCTGATTCGCCGGTGTGCAGCTCACCAAACGCCTGATACGACAGAAGGAGCAGACCCGGGAACGCCTGTCCGCTCAACGTCGGGGTCTCGGTCACGAGCAGCGTTTGGAACGGATACGGTCCGAAATATTCGGTGAAGAGACGGATCGAGTCGGTGAGGTCGCCGACCGTCTTCTCGCGGTTGCCCGGCGCGAAGCCCAGGTGGTTGTCGTTGCCGTAGACCGACACCGCTGGCGGTGTGGCGCGCTCGACCTCGGTGATGTCGAACCGGCCGTAATGGAACGCCATGCTACGCACCGGCTCGCTCGTGACCCACCGCAAGATCCGGGTGTCCTCGTCCACGCGCTCCCCAGCCAGCGTGCCGGCGCTGGCGACCCGGTAGCGCTCCGGCACGCGAAAGGTCAGGTCGAGCTGGCTGGTGCGGGTGTCGGGGTGTCTTGGGCGCCAGTACAGCGTGTCCTTGAGCAAGAAGTCCCTGCTCTCGCGGAGTCGCTCGACCAGCTCGCCTTCATAGGCCAGCTCAAGGATGAAGCGCTCGCCGGCCGCGACCAGGCGTGGCAGTGTCACCGTCACCCACGGCTCGAAGCGGTCGTCTTCGAGCATGCGGTCGTGCCGCTCCTGCACGAAGTGGATTCGCTCGCCGGTCAGCGCGACCGGCTCGTCCGGCTCGGTGGCGACGGTCGTGTCGCCATCCTCAGGGGCAGTGAGCAGGGCGGCATCGGGCGATCCCTCGCTCGTGTCGGGTCGCCATCGTGCGTCGGTGATCTCGAGCACCTGGCTGATCCGGAGACGCAGCCCGCGCGTCGGCTCGAGCGGCTCGACGAGTAGCGCCGCGGTGCCCCGGGTGTCGCCGTCACCTTCGAGCGACAGGTCCACCTGGGCGCGCGGCACCGCGACCCGCGCCGCCCAGCCTTCCCCTTGCGGCGCCAACGGTCTGGGCGAGAGCCCGAGCGCGGCGCCGGTCACGTCGCCTTCATCTTCATCGAACGACTCCGGGTCGACGTCGAATCCGTCCAGCGCGGTGCTCTGGTGTGCCGGTCCGTAGTCGCTCAGGATGTCGAAGCTCATCCAGGTGTTGAGAATCTGCCGTCGGCTGTCGAACCGAGTCAGCCGGACCTCTTCGAGATCGTTGGGCTCAA
>JASLOY010000606.1 GCA_030745255.1 Vicinamibacterales bacterium | reverse complement strand
CTGGTGCGGGGCGATCTGGGCGACGGTGAGGATGTGCTCGTCCGTGTGCACTCGCGCTGCATGACCGGCGAGGTGTTCCACTCGGCCCGGTGCGATTGCGGTGCCCAGCTGTCGGCGGCCATGCAGCGCATTGCCGAGGAGGGCCGGGGTATCCTCCTGTATCTGAATCAGGAGGGCCGTGGCATAGGTCTGACGAACAAGATCAGGGCCTATCACCTCCAGGACCAGGGCTACGACACCGTCGAGGCCAACGAGAGACTCGGATTCAAGGCCGACCAGCGGGACTACGGGATCGGGGCGCAGATCCTGAGCGAACTCGGAGTGCGGAGCATGCGGCTCCTGACGAATAATCCGCGCAAGTTCGTCGGGCTGGAGGGCTACGGTCTCTCGGTGTCGGCGTCGTTGGCGCTCGAGGTGCCAACGGTCGAGCCGGCGCGATCGTATCTCCGCACGAAGAAGAGGAAGCTCGGACACACCCTGGAGACCGTGTGACCGACCCCCCGACTCGCGTCTTCGTTGACATCCTGACCACCCTCACGCTATGATAGAAGGTTGCGTTTGAACCGCTTAAGGGTTTTCCGTATCTAGCCCGCATCGAGCGGTACCAAGCAGTACCAAGCAGTACCAAGCCATGTTCGCCTCGCTAAGTGAACGCCTGCAGGCCGCATTCGCCACGGTGCGTCGAGAGACGCGGCTGACGCCGGAGTCGGTCGAGCCGGCGCTGCGTGAAATCCGGCTGGCGCTGCTCGAGGCGGACGTCAACTTCAAGGTCGTCAAGGCGTTCATCGACCGGGTCCGCGACCGCGCCGTGGACCGGGACGTGCTGGAGAGCTTGACACCGGCTGAGCAGGTCGTCGCCATCGTGCGGGACGAATTGCGCGCGTTGCTCGGCGATGGTCCAGTCGGATTGACCGAGAGTCGTCAGCGTCCGCAAGTCGTGCTCCTGTTGGGGCTCCAGGGTGCCGGGAAAACCACGACGACCGTCAAGCTGGCGCGTTGGCTGACCACCCAGGGCCGTCATCCGTTGGTGGTGTCCACCGATGTGCGGCGGCCCGCGGCAATCGAGCAACTGAGTGTGCTTGCCGGTGAGGCTGGCATTCGCGTGCACGACCCATCCGGCGAGACGTCGATCACCGCCCGTGCCGAGGGCGCAATCGAGATGGCGGGCTCCATGGGCTTCGACGTCGTGCTCGTTGACACGGCGGGCCGATTGCACATCGACGTCGACCTGATGGGTGAGCTCGAGGCGTTGAAGACCGCCGTCGGTCCGACGGATCTCCTCTACGTCGCTGATGCGATGACCGGGCAGGATGCCATCAAGAGCGCCGGTGAGTTCAACCGACGGCTCGGCATCAGTGGCGTCGTGCTGACCAAGATGGACGGAGATGCCCGCGGCGGCGCGGCGTTGTCCGTCGTGTCGGTCGTTGGGGTGCCGGTCGCCTTCGTGGGCGACGGTGAGCGGCTCGACGATTTGCAGCCGTTTCATGCGGATCGACTCGTCTCGCGGATGCTGGGCATGGGCGACGTGCTGTCGCTCGTCGAAAGGGCCGAGCAAGTCGTGAGCCGTGAGGATGCCACTCGGCTCGAGCAAAAGATCCGCCGCAACGAGTTCACGCTGCAGGATATGCGGGACCAGCTGACGAGTGTGAAGCGGATGGGGCCGCTCGATCGTCTGGTCGATTTGATACCCGGGATGGGTCAGATGGCGGCGCAGATGCCGAGCGAGGTGGACCCGAAGGCACTCGTGCAAACCATGGCGATCATCGACTCGATGACCATACGGGAGCGCCTGCGGTATCAGGTCATCGACGGCAGTCGTCGGCGACGTATCGCCCGTGGAAGCGGCACAACGGTACAGGACGTCAATCGGCTGCTCAAACAGTTCGTGGAGATGCGTCGCATGCTGAAGACAGTCGGCGCGGCGTCACGGTCACGGAAGAACAAGGGCGGTCGTCGCCGGGCTAGGCGACCGCGTGCAGGTTTGCCGGGGGCGTAGCGAGCTCTTTGTGAGAAGGACACCAGCAGCGAGTCGGCCACCGGAGCGGCCGTGTACCAGACACTCGAGCGAGGAGAAGAGACACGCATGTTGACCATTCGATTGAGACGGGTCGGAGCGACGAAGCGGCCGTGCTATCGGGTCGTAGTGATCGAGTCGGCCGCCCCGCGTGACGGGCGGTTCCTGGAGTCGCTCGGATACTATCACCCGCGCGCGGAACCGGAAATCCTGCAGCTCGACTACGAGCGGGTGAGCTACTGGGCGAGCAAGGGGGCGCGTCTGTCCGACACCGTCCGCACGCTGATTGCGCGGCACCCGGCGCCACCGCCC
>JASLOY010000605.1 GCA_030745255.1 Vicinamibacterales bacterium | reverse complement strand
AAATGTGACGGTGGACCCGGTTACCCGTCGGCTCGATCTCGACGACGACTCGGTAACGGAGAACACCCGTGGCGCATATCCACTGTCGGCGATCGACGCCTTCGTGGCCTCCGGCCAGGGCGATCATCCGCCGCACCTCATCATGCTGACCGCGGACGCCTTCGGGGTGCTGCCACCGATCTCCCGGCTGACACCGGCCGGCGCGATGTATCACTTCTTGTCCGGGTATACGGCCAAGGTCGCCGGCACGGAGCGTGGCGTGACCGAACCGATGGCCACCTTCAGTACCTGCTTTGGCGCGCCGTTCATGGTCTGGCCGCCAACCACCTACGCGTCGCTCCTGGGCGAGCGAATCGCCGCACACGGCACAACGGCATGGCTCGTCAACACCGGGTGGACAGGTGGCCCGTTCGGTGTTGGTCACCGCATGCCGATCGCGCACACGCGTGCGTTGATTGCGGCGGCCCTAGGAGGGGAGCTGGACGACGTGGCGTACGAGAGCGACCAGGTCTTCAACGTCGAGATGCCAGTCACCTGTCCCGGGGTGCCCGCCGAGGTGCTGCGTCCCCGGCAGACCTGGGCGAACCCCGCTGACTACGACGCGCAGGCCGGGAAGTTGGCGGCGATGTTCACGCGGAACTTCGAGGCGTTCGCCGGGACGACGACTCCGGAGGTGCTGGCGGCTGGACCCCGAGCGGGCGCGTCGGTGTAGTGACCCGGTGGCTGAATCGAACGCGAGCGCTGCGGGGTTCGAACCTGTCATCGGGCTTGAAATCCACGCCCAGCTCCTAACCGCCACGAAGGCCTTCTGCGGCTGTGGCACCCGGTTTGGTGGCGCCCCGAACGCGCACGTCTGCCCGGTGTGTCTCGGGCTTCCGGGGGCGCTGCCGGTGTTGAATCGTCGCGCCGTCGATCTGGCTATGCGGGCCGGTCTGGCGCTGGGCTGCACGATTCAGCACCGCTCGATCTTCGCGCGCAAGAACTACTTCTACCCGGATCTGCCGAAGGGATACCAGATTTCACAATATGAGTACCCCCTCGCCACCGATGGCGAACTGGTCTACGAGGCGGACGACGGGCCGCACGCGACCCGCATTCTCCGCGTGCATCTCGAGGAAGACGCCGGGAAGTCGCTGCATGTCGGTACCGGCGACGGCGATCGGCACACCTATCTAGATTTCAATCGCAGCGGGGTGCCGCTGATCGAGATCGTCACCCACCCCGATCTCCGCTCCCCGCGGGAAGCCGCCGATTTCTTTGCACGGTTGCGCGCCATCCTGCTGGCGATCGGTGTCAACGACGGCAACATGGAAGAGGGGAGCCTGCGCTGCGATGCCAATGTCTCCATCCGCCCTGCTGGGGCCTCCGCGCTCGGTGTCAAGGTCGAGGTCAAGAACATCAACTCGTTCCGTTTTCTCCAGCGGGCAATCGAGCACGAGCTGGTCCGACAGGCCGAACAGCTAGATACCGGCGCCGCGGTGGTCCAGGAGACTCGATTGTGGGACGAAGCGGCTGGCCGCACGGTGTCGATGCGGAGCAAAGAAGAGGCGCATGACTACCGGTATTTTCCCGAGCCCGACCTACCGCCACTGGAGGTGTCCGATGAGTGGATTGCCGACGTGCGCGCCGGGCTCCCGGAGCTGCCGGACGCCCGCAAGCAACGCTTCATGCGCGACTACGGGCTGTCTGCGGTCGATGCCGCGCAACTAGCGGACACGGAGGAACTGGCCCGGTTCTTCGAGGCGACGGCCGCGTCCGCAGGTAACCCGAAGGCGGCCGGTAACTGGGTCATGGGGGAAGTGACACGACGGCTCAAAATCGAGGATGCCGGGATCGAAGCGGTGGGCGTCACCCCCGACGCGCTTGGCCGCTTGATTCGCCTCGTCGATACCGGGGTCATCAGCGGGAGCGCGGCCAAGAGCGTGTTCGAGCGCATGTACGGCTCGGGCCGCGAGCCCGATGACATCGTGCAGGCGGAAGCCCTGGATCAAATCGGGGATGAAGGCGAGTTGACCGAGATCGTCGCGCGTGTCATCGCCGAACACACGGACGCCGTTGCCCGGTATCGCGACGGCAACGCGGGCTCGCTCGGATTCCTGGTCGGTCAGGTAATGCGGGCCACCCGTGGCCGGGCGAACCCAAAGCTGGCGAATGAGATGTTGCGGCGCGCTTTGGCGGACTAACGGTTTCGCGAGTCGGCACCGACGGACGCGCCGCTTTCCCTCAACGGGCGGCGCCAGCAGTGAGCAGCGGCGCAAGGGCGCCAAATCACGTCATGCTATACTCGAAAGAGCGTGTCGCCAGTCGCCTCTCCCGCGGGATTGGTGACGGACGGGCGAGATTGGGTG
>JASLOY010000604.1 GCA_030745255.1 Vicinamibacterales bacterium | reverse complement strand
ATATCGACGCCGGCCCCGAGCGCCTGTGCCTGCGGCGCGATCGGCGTACCGCCGAAGACCGCCGCGCTCGTCAGCGCGGTGTGATAGATGAAGCCCTGGAGGTCGTCCTCGATCTGGACGACGAGCTCGCGAGTCGGTGCGAGGACGAGCACCTTCGTGGGACACGTTGTCTCGGCGTCGCGGGCTGGCAGGGGTTGTCGTAGCAGACGATTGAGCACCGGCAGCAGATAGGCAGCCGTCTTGCCGCTGCCCGTTTCCGCGCTGGCTATCATGTCGCGGCCTACCGAGACGATCGGGAAGACCGCAGCCTGGATCGGCGTGGCGGCGTCGAAGCCGCGGTCCTGGACACCAAGCGCGAGCGCCGGATCGAGTCCCAGTTTCTCGAACGCAATCGGATCCGCCTGCACGACGGCCGCGGGCATCACCGGCTCCGTCGATGGAGCCGCGAAATCTTGGGCTGGTCTCGCTGGTCGCCGGTTCCGCCGGCCGACTGGGCGGCGTCGCCGCTGTCGTGCTCGGGAGGTATCAGAATCCAAAATATTGGTTAACGAGCTCGGAAGGTGATGATGCCGCGGACCGGATCATAGGGTGAGACGCCCACGGTGACGCGGTCACCTGGAACGACCTTGATGCGAAAACGTCGCATGCGACCGCTCAACTGGGCGAGGACCTCGTGGCCCGCATCACATTGCACGCGATAGAGGCCGCCGCTATGCACTGCCATCACGATGCCCTGTACGTCTATTAGATCGTCCTTGGCCAACCGCTCTCCTCTATGACTGAGTCTCGCATATTGGCCCGACGTTTGCAAAGCTACGGAATCTAAAGCGCCTTCACAGCGGCTTCCAGCTGGGCCGCCAAATCGGTGTAATCGCCGCCGCTCAGCCGTAGCTGCGGGCCGAAGATGACCTCGACTCGGCCCGGGTGCGCCATGCGCTGGCCCTGCCCGAGGACCGAGTCCAGGCCGCGCAGCCTCACGGGAACGACCGGCACACCGAGCCGCGCCGCAATCAAGGCAGCGCCGGGCTGGAACCGGTCAATGGCATCCCCGGCTGTTCGGCGCCCTTCAGGGTAGATGATAACGGAGTTGCCGGCGCCGATCAGTTCGCCGGCATAGCGCAGCGCCTGGCGTGTCCCGGATTCTCGCTGCGGGAGTGGGAAGGCGTTGAACAGTGCCGTGGACAGGTAGTAGTTGAGGCCGTTGCTGAACCGCGCTCGACGGGTGTGGCCCTCGGGGTGGAAGTGCGGCGCGAAGAACTCTTTGGCCATCGCCGTTGTCGCCCGATAACGCTTGGTGGGGGGCAGCGCGGCCAGAATCACCGGGGTGTCCATGTAGCTCTGGTGGTTGGCCGCAAATATCACTGGACTGTTGATTGCCGCCAGTTGCTCGAGACCAGACACCTGTATCCACGCGAACAGTCGCGTCAGCGGTAACAGCCAGAGCCCCAGACACAGGCGGCGGATCACTCGTATCGGGAGCGACTGGTTCCAGTGAGGCATGGGGAACTCCGGTTCCGACGTCCGGGACGCGGTAGCGGGTGAGGCGACAAGCGCTTCGAGGTCGGCGACGGTCACCGTGCCGGTCACGGTGCGCTCGTCGACGCTGGCGTCGAGCTCGTTTTCGAGCACCATCAGCAGCTCGACCCGCTCGAGTGAGGTCAGGCCGAGGTCGTCGAGTCGCGTGTCGCCGCTGACGGTGCCCCCCGCCACCCGCTCCAGGATAGACGCGACGGTGCGGTCACCCGTGTCGGTCTTTCCCGCGATCGGGTCGGCTCCCTGCTCAGCCCACTTCCTGACTGCGCTGCGCTTGAGCTTCTGTGTACCCTCGGTCCGCGGCAGGCTGCTACCCGGCCATACCAGCACGTCCCGGATGCGTTGATGGTCCCCCAGCTCGCGGTTGGCTGCGCGGGCGATGGCGCCGGGATCCGCCGCCGACTCGAGGACGACGACCGCATGCACGCGCTCTTCGCCGTCGCGGGTGATCCCCACGACCACCGACTCCGTGACGCCGGGTACCCCGTTCACCACACGCTCGACATCCTCGGGAAAGACGTTGAGTCCCTCCGGCGTCACGATGACTTCCTTCTTGCGACCGAGCACCCGCAGTCGGCCGGCGTCGTCGAGCGCGCCGAGGTCGCCCGTGTGGAACCAGCCGCCCTCGAATGCCGCCGCCTCGTCTGCGGTGGCTCCAAAGTAGCCGGTTGTGACGTTTTCGCCCTTCACGAGGATTTCGCCGTCGTCGGCGAGTCGCAGCTCCACCGAGGGGAGGGGTTTCCCGACGGAGTCGAAGCGGTAGTCGTCCGGGCGGTTCAGGGTCAGCGTCGGCGAGGCTTCGGTCAGCCCGTAGCCCTCCAGGA
>JASLOY010000603.1 GCA_030745255.1 Vicinamibacterales bacterium | reverse complement strand
GTAGCTCTGCATCCGGTAGTGCCCCAGCCCACAGAGCTCAGCGCACGCGACCTCGAAGACTCCCTCACGGGTCGGCGTCACCACCACTTCGGGCGTCAGGCCCGGAATGGCGTCCTGTTTCACCCGCAGGTTTGGCACGAACAGGCTGTGGATGACGTCCCGAGACCGCAGGCGGATCCGCAGCGGCCGGTCGACCGGTGCGTGAATTTCGCCGGTTATCACGATGTCATCGGCCGCAGCCGGGTCCGTCTCGTCCAGCCCGATCGGATTCGTCGCGTCATCGATCAAATCGGCGAGTGTTCGCCCGAACTCATCGTCCGGACCGGGATAGCGCGAGACCCACGTAAACTGCTTGCCGGTTACCTCCACCAACACGGCGTCTGCCGGCGGGTCCGCCATGAAATACTCGTCCCACACCGGAAGCCCGATGGCGAGCACGCCGCCCTCGGCAATCAGTGCCATCAGCAGCCCAAGCGACACCGAGACCACCCGCTCGGTCCGACTCGGCGACAGCCGTGTCGCGACCCGGTCCCGCCGGCTGCCCTGCCAGATGAACACCGCGAGCACCAGATGACCGATGAGAAAGAGGGAGCCAGTGGCGATGAGGAGGTAGTCGAGCATCGAATCGATGCCGACACCATGTTGGGAGGCCACTTCCGGCGCCCATTCCCGGGCGCCGTAGATGACGCCGATGATGCCGACCAATCCAAACAGCGCGCCAAGCGCCATTCCCTCCAAAGAAAGGCGCTCTCCGCCCGACCGCACCACGTTGTTGCTGTCCGTTGCCACCTGTCCGCCTCCCACACTCCGAGTGCACCTCGACACACACCTCAGACCGGGGAGGCGCCGGCCGTTTAGGGGTGCAAGCTGCGTACCGGGAGTCAGAAACAGCGTGACGCTGGCCTTCTTGAGTTCGGGACACGTGCGGTTCGTGAAATTTCCCGTAGGCAGGTGGAATGTTTACGGGAGTGGTCGGCGGAAAGTCGGCGCTCGTACCCTCAACGGCGACCGCGTCATAGCCGGGTCGCGCATGGCGCGTCGTCGGGAATGAAGCTGCGGCAGGGGTGTCAGGAACCGACGAAGTTGGATGCACCCATCACGCCTCTCCTGCCTCCTGCCAGCCGTGAGCCCAGCCGAAGGGACTCCTGTCTACTGGGAGCGCGCTTCACCGTGAGGCAGCGCGACCGTGAAGACGGCTCCGCCATCGTCGCGGTTGACCGCCTCGACCGCACCGCCGTGGAGACCGACCAGGTGCTTGACAATCGCCAGACCCAACCCGGTGCCACCCGGGTTTCGCGCCCGCGCCCGGTCCACGCGATAGAAGCGCTCGAAGACCCGCTGGAGATCGCGATCGGGAATCCCGGGACCACGGTCGGCCACCCACAGGCGCGCACCACCGGCGTCGGACGCCGCCCCAAGGCCGATGACACTTCCCTCTGGTGTGTAATACACCGCGTTCTCGACGAGATTCCGGACGACGTCGTGCAGCTTGACGGGATCGGCCATCACGGTCTCGGCCCCCTCAGCCACCGACGTTGCGAGACGCTGCTTCTTGGCGTCGACCAATGAGGCCAGCTCGCCGGCCACCGAGGCAAATAGTGAAGAGACCGAACACTCGGTCAGGTCGAGCGACTCCTGACCGGCATCGAGACGAGCCAGCCGCAGCAAGTCTCGCACCAGGCGCTCCATCCGGGCGCTGTGCCTGGCGATGATCGAGAGGAACCGTCGATCGTCGCGCAGCGGGACCTCGGTTTCGTCCAGAAGCGTCTCCACTGCACCTCTGATCGCGGTCAACGGTGTCCGCAGTTCGTGGGACACATTGGCGACGAAATCCTGCCGAATCTGGTCGGCACGCCGAAAGTCGGTCACGTCGTGAAGCACAAGCGCCATTCCCCGCTCATGATGCACCGTGAACGGACGGGCACTGGCGAGCAGCACCTTCGGGGGCTCGGTGTTCAGCGTCACTTCGATTTGTGGTACCGCTTCGCCGGCCAGCGCCGCCGCGATCGCCCGCGTCACGTCAGGGTGTCGGACTAGTTCGACATACTGGCGCCCGGTCGGATCGCCTCCGAGCCCAAGCATGCTCCTGACCGAACCGTTCGCAATCTGGATCCGACCCGCTTCATCGATCACCAGCACCCCTTCCGCCATTCCTCCGAGGATGGCGTTCGTCCGGGTCTGCTGACCGGAGAGCTCTTGCACCCGTCCACCCAACTCCTGCGCGGCGTGGTCGAGAGCCGAGGCCACCATCCCCAACTCGTCATCGCCGAAGTCCGGACCGGCGCGGGACAGGTCACCCAGGGCATAGTGTTTGGCGTTATCGGCTATCGCGGCGACACGCCGGTTGAAGGCCGACGAGA
>JASLOY010000602.1 GCA_030745255.1 Vicinamibacterales bacterium | reverse complement strand
CTGACTTTGCGTGACTCATGGGGACCTCCTCCCCGGGCTGCAAAGTCTCTCTTAATTCAGAGCCTCACTTGGTCCACATCTATTTGACGCCTCACAGTCGAGGGCTTCGTCAGGAGAGGGACGACCCCGTTCGAGACGGGCCAACAGCGTTTCGCCCTCGACATACTGCATGACGATGAAGCTAAAGTCGCCGTCGGTACCCACCTCGAACACAGAGCAGATGTTGGGGTGGTCGAGCGAGGCGGCCGCCTGCGCCTCACGCAAGAGGTTCTTGCGGACCTGGTCGTCGGAGAGGTCCTTGGAGGTCAGTAGCTTGATGGCGACCTGGCGCTTCAGGGTGAGGTCGTCCGCCAGATACACTTCCCCCATACCGCCGGCGCCGAGCCGGCGCCTGATTCGATAGTGGGAGACGACCTCTGGTAGCATCGTGTCAATGCGACGCCAACAAGGAGGCTACGGCCGATCTCAGGCCTGCGGTATATAGGCCGCCGGATCACTTCGCCCCGGATGATATAACTTGACGAGGCACCAGTGTATATCCTGGCCGCACGAGACAGATAAGAAATCTGTGGCACATCCTGCCGCTTCACGAGATTGCAATACAGCCCCGAAGGAGATCACTCCATGCGCACCAAGTTGACTTCGACGATCGGGTGGACAGCGGCAGCATTGCTGCTGACAACGACCATGGTCTGGCTGAGCGGCACGACCGCCAGCGCGGCCGAGGGCGACATCGCCGGCGTGGTGAACGGCCCGAACGGGCCCGAGGCGGGAGTCTGGGTGATCGCCGAAACGGATGACCTGGAGACACACTTCATCAAGATTGTCGTGACAAACGACGAGGGCCGGTTCCTGCTTCCCGGGCTGCCTGATGCCGGCTATCAGGTCTGGGTACGCGGCTACGGGTTGGCCGACTCGACACCAGTCGATGCGCAGCCGGGCACCGACCTCACCCTGACCGCCGCCGCGGCCGCGACACCTCAGGACGCCGCCGCCATCTACCCGGCGAACTACTGGTATTCATTGGTCGAGGTGCCACCGGCGAACGAGTTTCCCGGCACGGGTGACGACGGCAATGGGCTCGGTGAGCGGATGACCAGCCAGGCGGCTTTCGTCGACCAGATGAAGCAGGGCTGCCAACTGTGTCACCAGATGGGCAATCAGATCACGCGTGAAATCACGCACATCCGCGACCGGTTCGACTCGACGGCGCACGCCTGGGAGAACCGGATCCGGTTCGGCCAGCGCGGCGTCCGGATGATCGACATCATCGGCAGCATGGGTCGCGACCGCACGGTGGGGATGTTCGCCAACTGGACCGACCGGATCGCCGCGGGCGAAGTGCCGGCGGCACCGCCGCGACCCTCAGGGCGCGAGCGCAACCTCGTGGTGACGATGTGGGACTGGGGGCACGACTACTCGTTCGTGCACGACGAGGTGACCAGCGACAAGCGGAACCCGAGCGTGAACGCGAACGGGCCGGTCTACGGGGTGTCGATGTCTGACGATATGCTGGTCATCACCGACCCGGTCAGTCACCGGTCGACGTCGCTGCAGGTGCCGGTGCGTGACCCGGCCACGCCATCCTATTTCCCGGTGGACAATTTCGAGCCCTCACCGTTCTGGGGCGACGAGCCGATCATGAACGCACCGGCCAACATCCACAACCCGATGATGGACGGCCAGGGACGCGTCTGGCTCACTTCGAGCGTCCGACCGTCTCCCAACCCCGACTGGTGCGGCGAAAGCTCGGCCCATCCGTCGGCACGCTACTTCGCGGTCGGCTTCAGCGGACGACAGGCCTCCTACTTCGACCCGGCTACTCAGAAGTTCGTGCTGGTCGACACCTGCTATGGCACGCACCATCTGCAGTTCGCCGAAGACGCCGATGACACACTCTGGTTCAGCGGCGACACCAACGTCGTCGGGTGGCTGAAGACGCGGGTGCTCGACGAGACCGGCGACGAGCGCACCTCGCAAGGGTGGTGCCCAACGGTCATCGACACCAATGGCGACGGCGTCATCACCAAGCCATGGAACGAGCCGCGGCGGGGCGGCGGAGCCACGGACCCGAGCCTCGACACCAGGCTTGCCGGCTTCGCCTACGGCATCATCCCGAACCCGGCCGATGGCTCGGTCTGGATTGCACGCACGCAACCGGTGCCTGGACAGCTGCTTCGGCTCGAGCTGGGCGACAACCCACCGGAGACCTGCAAGGCCGAAGTCTTCGAGCCGCCGTTCGAAAACGACGCGGTGCCGGCCGACCGGTGGGGCTTTGCGCCGCGCGGTATCGACGTTGCGCGCGACGGAGTCATCTGGACGGCGCTGTCGGGCAGCGGCCACCTGGCCAGCTTCGACCGCAG
>JASLOY010000601.1 GCA_030745255.1 Vicinamibacterales bacterium | reverse complement strand
AATAGGCGTTGTAGGAGGGGAGTTGTTCGTCTTTCTGATCCGAGGTGGCGTCCCCCGGGAGTGTCGGTTCCTCGAGCGACGCCGTGAACCGGGTCGGCGCCACCAGCTCCAGTCGTCGGCGTCGCGGTGTCGGGAACAACACTTGGAACTCCTCGATCGCCGTGTCGAAGCCCCACTCGGTGAACCGGGCCGCGACGAAGTCGGCCACCTCCTTGCCGAACGGGGAGCCAACATGATGCGGGCGGGAGGTCAGCTGGCGCATCCAGTCTCGCAGTTGCTCGGCCTCGAGGGCCGCGTCGAACCGCGCCTCCAGCGCGTCATGCCCGGCGGCGCGTGCCTGGACGAACCCACGCGGTGCCTGCTGCTGGGCGACCGGCGTGGACGACGTCCCGAGCGCCACGAGCGACATCGAGATGCAGATTGTCAGCGATCGAGTCACGCCGCCGCTCCTTTCAGTCACATGCGAGGCCCATCATCGCCCCGACGGTGAGACGGGTCAACCGGACCTGGTTTCAGCCGGACCGGGATCCTGACATAAGATCAACGGCTGGTCGATGACGCACGATACCCACAACCCGGACCGGGCCGACATCATTCACTTTCCCGATGACCGGAAGCCGGCCGCCTGGCACCAGCCCGTTTTGGCGCTCGGCAACTTCGATGGGGTCCACCGTGGCCACGCCAAGATCATCGATCGTGTGCGACGGAGGGCCGATGAATGTGGCGTCACGGCTGCCGTCCTGACGTTCGACCCGCACCCGTCGCGCGTCGTCCGCCCGGACAAGGCGCCGCCGTTGCTGATGACCGGCGCGCAGAAGCTCGCCGCGCTTGCCGAGGCGGGGATGGAGGGGA
Source organism: Vicinamibacterales bacterium (assembly GCA_030745255.1). GTDB lineage: Bacteria > Acidobacteriota > Vicinamibacteria > Vicinamibacterales > UBA8438 > NP936. The sequence goes on along the minus strand of JASLOY010000601.1, from coordinate 1,511 downwards.
TTGCGGTTGTCCGGTTCACCGAGGAGCTGTCGCGCTGGGAGCCGGAGGCATTCGTGCGCACCGTGCTGGTGGAGTGGCTGCAGGTCGCCGAGGTCTGGGTGGGCGCGAACTTTCTGTTCGGGCACGACCGCGCCGGCAACTTCTCGCTGTTGCGGTCGCTTGGCGCGCGCTACGGGTTCACGGCCGAGAAGATCGATCCGGTGCGCTATCGGGAGTTCGTGGTGAGCAGCACACGGGTGCGGCGGCTCATTACCGAGGGACGGGTCGACGAGGCCGGCGCGTTGCTGGGTCACCATTACATGCTTGAGGGCACGGTGACGCGGGGTGCGGGCCGCGGACAGCAGCTGGGTTTCCCGACGGCGAACCTGGCGACGGACAACGAGCTGTTCCCGCCCAACGGGGTGTATGCCACGGCAGTTCTGATCGATGGCGAGATTCATGCCGCGGTGACCAACGTCGGCGTGCGCCCGACATTCGGGGCGTCGTCCGGTCAGGTGGTCGAGTCCCATATTTTCGATGTCGACCGCGAGTTGTATGGTTCCAGCATCCGGGTGGCGTTCATTCAACGCATGCGGGATGAACGCACATTCGAGGACGGCGACGCGCTGCGCGCGCAGATCGTGCTCGACTGCGACGAGGCCCGGAGTCTATTCCGGCAGATTTCACTGTAGAATTTCGATCAGCGATGGAAGACGCCGAGAATCAGGCCCCGATGTCGTCGTTGAGTCTGGACGTGACGGTCCCGTGCCATGCCAGATATCTCCCGATGCTACAGCAGCTTGCCCAACGGACGGTCGAGTACATCGGGTATCACGAGTCGTTGGGCGAAGAGGTGGTGCAGACTATCGACCAGGCCGTGCACGGTGTTTTCGAGACCGAGCAGAAAGCCTATACGGACGTCGAGCTCCGGCTGGCTACGACCGAAAACCTCATGCTCGTTCGTATCCGGTATCTGGGGGCGCAGGCGGTGAGCGATGGGCCAACCGCGATCGAGCAGCTGCTGTCTCAGCCAGATGGGCCGGACGGTGACGACGCGCCGCTCGACCGTTTGCGTCGTGCGATGAAGTCGGTCGAGCTGGGGCGCGAGGCGGGTGCGGACGGCGCCGACTTCTGCGAGCTGACCCGGGAGCTCCCTGACGATCCGGACGGTCTCCCGCCAAGCTCCTGACGGCTGTCTTCCGCCGTTCGTGCGTATGCGTCTCTACAACACCCTCACACGTCAGGAAGAGGAGTTTGCGCCGCTCCGGGGCGACACGGTGCGCATGTACACCTGTGGCCTGACGGTGTACGCTCGCGGGCATATCGGCAATTTCCGCACGTTCGTCTCGCTCGACGTGCTGCGGCGCACCCTACAGCACGTGGCCGGGTTCGGGGTGCGGCAGGTGATGAACTTCACCGACGTCGACGATCGGACGATCGCCGAATCGAAGGCGGCCGGGGTCTCGCTGCGCGAGTACACCGATCGGTATATCGCCGCGTTTCGCGAGGATTCGGTTGCGCTCGGCCTCGAG
>JASLOY010000600.1 GCA_030745255.1 Vicinamibacterales bacterium | reverse complement strand
GACACATCAGCTGCCCGGGGCGGGCGGGCAGTCGTCGGTCTGGATCGGGTCTGCGGATCTGAAGTGGGAACCGAATGATTTCTCCGACTACGATGCGATTCAGGCCGGCTTTGTCTCGGTGACTCCGTTGCACCCGGACTGGACAAACCACGCTGCACTGGACCTGGTGGAGACGCTCACCGCGCCGGCCCCTGCTGAGGTAGAATAGACCACTGTGTCGGGGCGTGGCTCAGCCTGGTAGAGCACTCGGTTCGGGACCGAGGGGTCGGAGGTTCAAATCCTCTCGCCCCGACCACCTTTCTTTCCGCTGAAACGCGGCCCCCCCTCTCGTGGCGTTCCAGCCATTCCTCTAGGTCACGGCTGCTCAGAGGAAGAGCGTCCCTGCCACTACCGGAACTCGTTCATCGGGGTTATGGTGAAGCCGTCTCTGAGGGCACGGCGCCAGCTGCGTTTCAGCGAGATCGTGACCCGAATGTCCTCCGTACCCGGATGCCAGCCGGCCGCGATCTCCAGACGACCGGGATGTTCGGATAGCGGTTTGGTAAAGGACGACTCGTCCGTCGCCATCTGGCGCCAGAAACTGTAGGGGAGGTCACGGAGTTCGGCGATCGCCTGGTCGAGCGCCGTCCGTGAGTCGAGTGTCCTGCGCGACATGTTCCGCTGCTGTCCTAGTGTGTGGTCGATCTTGCCACTCAGATTTCCCAGAGCCAGGCAGCGCCACGTACGCCGCTGGAGTCGCCATGTACCGCAGGGACGAGTGTGGTGACGACCTGGTCGGAGAACACATACGCCCCCCAGACGCGCGGAACGGTCACATAGAGGCGGTCCAGATTCGACAACCCCCCTCCAAGAACAATGACGTCGGGGTCGAGGACGTTGATGAGCGTGGCGAGCGCACGGGCCAGGCGGTCCTCGTAGCGAACGAGCGTCGCCTCGGCTCCCGCGTCGCCTGCCAGCGCCGCCGTTACGATGCGCGCAGGTGCCGCACGTTCCCCGGTGGCGCGTTCGTGGTCTGCTGCCAGTCCGGGTCCAGAGAGAAAGGTCTCGATGCACCCGGTCTGCCCGCAGTAGCACCGGGGCGCGGGCTGCTCGTATGGTCCTGGCCAGGGGAGCGGGTTGTGTCCCCACTCTCCGCCGATCGCGTTGGCCCCCCGCCACACCTGGCCGTCGACCACCAGGCCACCGCCAGTCCCGGTGCCGAGAATGACGCCGAAGACCAGCCGACTTCCCTGACCCGCTCCGTCCCGCGCCTCGGACAGCGCGAAGCAGTTCGCGTCATTGTCGAACCGAACCGGCCGATTGAGCACGCGTTGAAGATCGTCGGCGAGGGGACGACCGATGAGCCAAACCGAATTGGCGTTCTTGACCAGGCCGGTCGCAGGCGACAGGGTACCCGGCATTCCCACGCCGACCGACGCAGAGGGGCCGGCGCTGTCTTCAAGTCGCTCGACCAGTCCCGCGATGGCCTCGAGCGTCCCCGGATAGTCGTTGCGTGGCGTCGGCACACGGTGACGAGCGAGAATGGCCCCGTCGGGAGACAGGGTGACGCCCTCGATTTTGGTGCCGCCCAGGTCGATCCCGATCCGGCCGGGGGTGGTTCGAGCGAGGTCGGTCATCGGTTGCTCGCTATTCTAGCGGCCCTCGACGGTGCAGGCGCGCTGAACCCCTGATGCTGTCATCTTGGCGAGTCGGCTATAATCTCGCGCGGCCAGGCCGTCGGCGCGCCCACGGCAGGTGGAGGTGGCAGTGGTAGTCGCACGACGGTATCTGATTTCCGGTCTCGTGCAAGGCGTGGGGTTTCGGTTCTTCACCGAGGCAGCGGCCGCGCGCGAGGGACTCGGTGGTTTTGTGCGCAACCTCGAGGACGGTTGCGTCGAGGCGCGTGCCGAGGGTGAGCGGGAGGGGATGGACCGGTTCGAGCGCGCATTGCACCACGGGCCGCCCGGCGCGCGCGTCGACCGGGTGATGATCGAGAATCAGATTCCGAAAGGGCGGCCGCCGGTCTTTCGGATCGACATGGCGTGACGACGTCGGTCACCCGACGAAGAGCGAGGCAGTCTGCATGGAACACCTGAAGGACAAGATCCGCCATGTCCCCGACTTCCCGAAGCCGGGCATCTTGTACTACGACATCACAACGCTCCTACGCGACCCGGTCGGGTTGACCGAGGTGATTGACGGGCTGACCGAGCCGTTCCGGGATCAGCAGGTCGACGTGGTGGTCGGTATTGAGAGCCGAGGGTTTATCCTGGGTGCCGCGGTCGCCGACCGGCTGCGAACTGGTTTCGTGCCGCTGCGCAAACCGGGGAAGCTACCGTCACGCACCATCCAGCAGTCCTACGATCTGGAGTACGGGTCCGACGCGCTCGAGATTCATGAC
>JASLOY010000005.1 GCA_030745255.1 Vicinamibacterales bacterium | reverse complement strand
ACGCCGCCGATGCACGAGGAGGTCCTGCTGGATGTCGCGTCCCTGATAGGTGATGGTGCCTGCCGACGGTGTCAGCAGCCCCGTCACCATCTTCACCGTGGTCGATTTGCCCGATCCGTTGGGACCCAGGTAGCCGAGCACCTCGCCGGGGCGCGCGGTGAAGGAGACGTCCCGCACGGCCGGCAAACCGCCATAGTACTTGGTGACCCCGGTCAGCTCGAGCATCGTCCCATCCCTCTCACAGAACCCTCAGCGCATCTCCGAGCCGTTCGAGCCGGGATTACAGACCTTCGATCTATTCGACACCGCCGAGCTCGAGTTGAGCCTGTGGAACGGAGTCCAATCCCCAGCCTTCAGTCTCCAGCCCCTACTCCCATCTCAGCACCGTCGCCGGGTCGAATCGTGTGGCTCGCCGCATCGGGGCGGATGCCGCGGCGAGCGCGGCCGCGGCCAGCAACGCGGATCCTGCTGCCAACGTCGGCGCGGATGTGTCGAACGGCAGGACGGTCGACAGCGCCACCCCCGCACCGATGCCCAGCGCCACGTGTGTCATCACGCGGCGCACCACGATCCAACGCACGTGGCCGCGCTCGGCCCCGAGCGCCATCCGAATGCCAAGCTCCTGGGTTCGTAGGGCGACCGTGTGCGCGGTCAGTGCATAGAGTCCAATCGCCGCCAAGCCGAGTGCGACGGACGCCACGACGAAGAAGAGCTGAAGCGACATGCGCGGGCCCCCGCGTGCATCGGCCAAGACCTGCGCCATCGTCCTGACGCGATAGACCGGCAGGTCCGGGTCCAGCCGCTGCACCGTTTCGCGGATGACCGCCGTGACGGCGGTCAGGGTGCGTGAGCTGCGGACGATGAGCGCGGCCGTGACCGGAGGAGTGCCGCGCGACGGCAGAAAAACCACCGGATCCGGCACCGGTCCGGCCCGCTGGTCCATCATCGGCGCCACCCCGACGATCGTCAGCCACGGGGTGACGTCATCCATCGTGCCCGAGTGCAACTGCAGTCTCTGTCCGACAGGGTTTGTGCCGGGAAAGTGAATGTCCGCGAAGCGCCGGTTGACGATCGCACTCGCGTGACCGGGAGTGCCGTCGAGTTGGTTGAAGTCTCGGCCGGTCCCAACCTCGAGTCCAAGTGTGTCGAAGTAGGCGTCGTCGACCCGCACCGTCAGGACGCTCGGGAGCGTGTCTGGCATGCTCGCGGCCGTGACGTCGAGGGCGACTTGTCTCTGTCGCGCGCCGAGCGGCGCGAACGGGACGGCGCTCGTCACGGCGACGTCGTCGATCGTACCGATCTCATCGAGTTGCATCGTGACGCGGTCGTAGAACCGGTGCCGCTCATGGTCCGTCGGGTACGTGCGACCCGGCAGACTGATCCACATCGTGTGCAGGTCGACCGGGTCGACCACCCGCATGGCCCATTCGGACTGTCGGTACTCGCCGAGGTCCTTGACCAGCATCGCGCCGAAAAGCAGCGCCAGACCGACCTGCACGATCAGGAACATGCCCGTCAGCCGACGGGTGTGCATCTCGCCCGCTACGGTGAAGCCGTGCGCCGTGAGACCGCCCCGCGACCGGGTCTTCGAAAGGTGTATCGCCGGCATGAGGCCAAAGATGAACACGCTGCCGAGACAGACGACCGACAAGACCCCAAATACGCGAGCGTCCATCGTGTATTCGATCCAGTACGGCAGACCGTCCGCACCCAGGGCGCGCCTTATCGCACGCAGCCCCACGGTGGAGACCCCGAGACCCACGATGCCACCCGCCAGCGCCAGGACTGCGCTCTCGACGAGAAGCTGACGAAGGAGCTGCCAGCGGGTCGCACCCAGAGACGCGCGGATGCTCACTTCGTGGGTCCGGGAGACCGAGCGCATGACCAGGAGGCCGGCGACGTTGGTGCAGGCGACGAGCAGTACGATGAAGCCGATCTGCACGAAGCGATCCCAGACCGGGTCGTTCGCGTTGAATCGGTCGTTGATGGGCCGGGCGGTGAATCGGATCTCCGCGTTGGAGGCGGGATACGCCGCAGCCAGTGTGGACCCGATCCGGTCGATCTCCGTCCGGGCCTCTTCGAGCGAGACACCGTCAACGAGGCGGCCGACGATGTCGAGACCGCGCACGTCGCGCGGCCGTTCGAGGAGCTCCGGCATTTGCGCGATCGGCAACCAGAGGTTGGCGCCGTTCGGAAAGCGGAACTGATCCGGCATGACGCCCACGACGGTGACCAACCGGCCATCGACACGGACCGTTCGGCCCAGGGTTGCCGGGTCGGCGCCGTATCGCGAACGCCACACGCTGCTGCCGAGGATGGCGACCGCAGGCGCGCCCAAGAGGTCGTCATCCGCGTTGAAGTCGCGGCCCGCTATCGGTGTTTCGCCTATCAGTCGAAACAGGTCGACCGACACGTAGGCTCCCTGATAGCGGTCGGACGGCTGGTCGTCGTCACCGATCACGGCCGCCACGCCGGTGTAGGCAGCCAGGCCTTCGTAGCTCCGCGACGCAGTTCGCGCGTCCTCGAAATCCGCATACGAGAACCCGAGGCGACGGGCGCGGTCGTCCTGTGTCGAGAGGAGCAGGACTCGGTCGGCGTTCGCGACCGGGAGGCCGCGCACAGTGTGCGCGATGAACATCGTCACCATGGCGGTGTTGATCCCGATGCCGATGCCGAGTGCCAGCACCGCCACCGCAGTGAACGACCGATGCTTCGCCAGCAACCGCACGGCGTATCTGAGGTCCTGCCAGATCTCGTCCAGCCACCGGGTCCCGCGCACGTCACGGCAGCGCTCCTTGATCTGGTCGAGCCCGCCGAACTGGAGCCGCGCGCGGCGTCGCGCTACCGGTTCAAGGGCGCCGCTGCGTACCTCTTCAGCCACCTGCCTTTCAACGTGGTCGCGCAACTCCGCATCCAGCTCGGTCTCGAGCCGGTTACGTCGCCAGAGCCGGTGCCACCAGGTCACGGGGTCTCGCCCTTCGCCGTCTGGAGGATCAGCGCGACCGCCTCCGAGAGCCGGGCCCAGCTGGCCGTTTCGTCTTCCAGATGCCGACGGCCCCTGGCGGTGAGGCTGTAGAACTTCGCGTCGCGTCCGGTGTCCGACGCCTTCCACGCCGACTTGAGCACCTTGCGGTTCTCGAGCCGATGCAGCGCCGGGTAGAGCGAGCCCTGCGGTACCTGCAGCACGTCGCGGGAGATCTGCTGGATCCGCCGGGCGATCGCGTACCCGTGAATCGGGCCAAGCGCCACCACCTGAAGAATCAGCATGTCGAGCGTGCCTTGCGGCAGATCTTGCTTCGGCGAAACCATGTGGACGATACCTCCGACATCTACATATGCCACCCATAGGTAGAAGGTCAAGGTATTTCTTGGACCTGGAGGGTCCGAGACCGGCAGACGAGGCGGGGATGGGGACCTGCTAGATCGACAACGTGCGGACCAGGACGACGAGCAGCGCCCCGAGGGTGGCGGCGATCGGGAGGGTGACGACCCAGGCCAGCACGATGTGACGGATCGTGTGCCAGTGCGCTTGGCCGGTGACGGTGCCGATGCCGAAGAGCGCGCCGCAGGAGACGTGGGTCGTGGAGACCGGCAACCCAAATGTGGACGCACCGATGACGAGCAGCGACGTGATCGCGTTCGCCGTGAACCCCTGTCCCGGGTTCATCTCGGTCACCTCATGTGACATCGTCCTGGCCACACGGCCGGCGCTGATGAGCCCGCCGGTTGCGATGACCGCGCCCACTGCGACGAGCGCCAGGCCTGGCGCCAGCAGGTTGCCCACGAGCAACACGGCGGCGATCTTCGGCGTGTCGTTCAGACCTCGGGCGAAGCTCACCGCGCCCGCGCTGGCGTAATGGGCGGCGTCGAGCAGACCTCGGGCGTTGACGCCCAGAATCGCGCCGCTGTATCGAACCTGACAGTTCGGCGTCTTGTCCACAGTCACGGTCGGCAGGCTCACGGCCCGAAGCGCCTGTGCGCACCCGGGAGTACCCGGGACCACGCCGACGATCTCGGTGCCGACGCACACGCAGGTTTCGTGCGAGATGCCCAGTGCGCGCCGGACGTAGCGCAGCGGGGGATGGAACCCACCCGCCAGCGCGACTGACACGATTGGGCTCGTCACCAAGGGCAGCAGGAACCCGCCGGCGAGTGTGGCGGTGTTGATGCCGTTGGGTGAGGCGACCAGACCAGCGCCAACGAGCCCCCCGAGCAGCGCGTGCGTCGTGGAAATTGGAAACCCGTTTCGCGTGGCCAGCAGAACGGTGAGGCCGGCAGCCAGGGCGACAGCGGTCGGAAACACCGGGTCGGCCACCACCTCCGGCGGCACCAGACCTTTGCCGGAGAACGCGGCAAGGAGCCCGCGTGCCAGCACGAGCGAGGTCAGCGAGCCGAGCGCGGTCGTCAGCGTGGCCCAGAGCAGCGCGCGCCGATACGTGGTGGTGCCGCTGCCAAGCAGCGTCGCCACACCTTTGAAGTTGTCATTCGCTCCGTTGGCGTAGGCCAGGAGCAGACCGATGGCGAGCACCGCGACAAAGGTCATAGGTCTACTAGGACGTCGCTGGTCGTCGTCAGGGTGCGTCGTTGGCGCTGTGGGCTCTCGGCTTGCGACCTTGACAGAAGCCGTGGCTGAGGTCAAACTGGGCGAAGAAAAAACGAAAATAAATGGAATCACAATGACAGACCTCAACGGAAAAGTGGCACTGGTCACTGGCGCGAGCCGTGGCGTCGGGAAGGGGATCGCGACGACGCTCGCGGAGACGGGTGCGACCGTCTATGCGACCGGCCGTACCATTGCCCAGGCCGATCTCGAGCCGTCGATCCGCTCGGTCGTCTGCGACCACACCGACGATGAGGCGGTGAGGCGCGTCTTCGAGCGGATCGGCGACGAACAGTCGCGGCTCGACGTGCTGGTGAACAACGCCTGGGGCGGCTACGAGCGGATGGTCGAGAACGGACGCTTCACCTGGGTCGATCCCTTCTGGAAGCAACCGCTCTGGCGATGGGAGGCAATGATGCACGCCGGCGTTCGCGCCGCCTTAGTTGCCAGTCAACACGCGGCTCGATTGATGGTGGCGGCCCGGAGCGGGCTGATCGTGAACGTGTCCCAGTGGGCGGCGCAGAAGCATCAGGGGAACGTGCTCTACGGCATATCGAAGGCGGCTACCGACAAGCTGACGGTCGATGCGGCGCACGAGCTGCGGGAGTACGAGGTCACGATGGTGTCGCTCTATCCCGGTCTCGTGCGCACAGAGAACGTGTTGGCGGCTGGCGTGTTCGACCTGAGCAACTCCGAGAGCCCGGAGTTCCTCGGTCGGGCGGTGGCGGCGCTGGCGGCAGATCCATACGGCGCGCGGTGGAGCGGCCAGGTGGTCGTGGCCGCCGCGCTGGCCGAGCAGTACGGTTTCAGCGATGTAGATGGGAGCCGGCCCCGACCGGTGACACTCGACGACGTCTAATGCGTTCTAGCGGCTCGTCATCGGCGCAAACGGATCCGAGAACTTCCGGTCGGTCAGGAACGCTTCGTCGGTCAGCGTGTGCAGGAAGGCGACAAGCGCGTCGATCTCCTGGTCGGTCAGCTCCAGTCGGATCGGTCGGACCAGGCCGCCGGTCACCGCCAGCCGGCGGTCGAGCAACGTCATGTCCAAGAACGGCTGCGCCTGGACCTCGTCGTCGTAGTGCGCGATCACCTCGCCGAGCGTCGCGAACCGACCGTCGTGCATATAGGGGGCGCGCACCGCCACGTTGCGCAGTGACGGTGCTTTGAACCGTCCGTCGCCGGCGCCCTGATCGCCGGTGCCCTCGGGGTCGAGTCCGATGTTACGTGGCGACAGACTGATCTGTGCGTCTGTGACGTGACAGCGACTGCAACCGGCCCCGCGCAGGCCGTCACCTGGCACGGTGACGAACAGCCGGTGACCGAGACGTTCGGTGCCGGCGAGACGCGCCTCGAAGGGGGGCGAGCCGGGTGGACCGGCCGCGCGTGCCGCGTCGTAGGGCGCCCGGTAGGACACCAGCGCGCGAACGAACTGCGCCAGGGCCCTGGCGATTCGACCGGTCGTGATTGCGCGGGTGCCGAAGGCGCGTTCGAACAGCGGCGGATAGAATGACGTCGCGCGCACCTTGTCCTCGAGCAGGGTCAGGGACAGACCCATTTCTATCGGATCCTGGATCGGTGCAAGCACCAGCGTTTCGAGCGTTTCCGCCCGTTCATCCCAGAAGAATCGTCCGCGTGTGTAGTACCGAGCGTTGGTCAGACCCATGGCATGCCGGTCGGTCGTTTGCCCGTCGAACCCGACGCTATAGGGACGCGGATCCCCGAACCCGTGGGGTTGCCGGTGGCACGAGGCGCACGAGACCGAGTCGTTGGCCGAGAGCCGCGTGTCGTGGAAGAGGACGCGCCCCAACGTGGCGCCGTCATCGGTGATCGGGTTGTGGTCAGGGGTGTTGTCGGTCGCCGCGATCCCGTCGGGACCGTCGGCGCTGAAATGATCCGGCAGGCTGAGGGCCGTATCGGCATATCGATACGGCGTGTCCGGCAAAGCGGGTGTGGTAAGTCGCGCCGGAGTGGGTCTCTGGACGCGTTCCGCCCCCAGTGAGAAGGCAAGCGGCAGGGCCACGACAGCCAGCAACGAACGAGCGCTCACAGAGAGCACTCTAGTGCTACGAGATCAAGCTTCGCAACAACAGGCGCATTCGGGCGGCCTGCCCACGCTTGACCTATAATCGGCGGCATGCGCACCGTCACCTGCGTCGCGGTGCTGCTGGCCTCGGTAACCGTCCATCCCGGGGGGCAGGCGCCGCCGGCCGGCCAGGCCGGCCAGGCCGGTCAGGATGGACAGGACCGTAGCCAGCGGTTGTATCCGGCCTTGCAGCGTCCGCCCGGCGATCCCGAGCTGATCACCCGCGGTCAGACGCTGTATGGGATCAACTGTCGCGCCTGTCACGGCCTCGACCTCCGGGGCGGTGATCTCGGAGGGCCGAATCTGCTGCGCTCGCAGGTCGTGCTTCGAGACACAGCGGGCGACCTGTTGGGGCCGGTCATACGCGACGGCCAGTCGGGACCAGGCGGATCCAGCATGCCGCCGCAGCCTCTGTCGGCCGACGACATTCGTGCGGTCGCCGAGTACATCCACAGCATCCTCGGCACGGCGTCGCGTCAGGGCGGGCCTCCGCTAGGCGACGAGGCCGAGCTCGACATACTTGTGGGCGATGCCGCGGCCGGACAGACCTATTTCGCCGCCACGTGCGCCGCCTGCCACTCGCCGACCGGCGACCTGCAGGGCATCGGGGCGCGGATTCCCGAGGCGCAGGAGCTCCAGAACACCTGGGTGCGCGGCGGCGCGCGAAACGCCGAGCGTCCACCCGTTACCGTGACGGTCACCCAGGCCTCGGGCGAGCGGGTGGAGGGGCGACTCGAGCGGGTCAACGACTTTCTCGTCGTGCTCACCGATGCCGATGGCCGGCACCGGTCCTTCAGCCGCCAGGGCGACATGCCCCGGGTGGATGTGGACGATCCGATGGCCGGCCACCGCCAGCTGCTGCCCCGCTACAGCGACACCGACATCCACAACGTGACTGCGTATCTGGTGACCCTGCAATGACTGCCACGTTTCTGAGACAGTCTCATTTGCCTCTATGGCGATGTGGGCACGTGCTGCTGGCGGCGGTTGCGGTTCTGATTGCCGTGCCGGTCGTGGCGTACGGGCAGGAGGGTGGTCTCGACCCGGCGTCGCTTGTCGAGCCACTGGCAGACTCGTGGCCCACATACTCGGGCGACTACAGCGGCCGACGCTACAGCCGACTCGCCGAAGTGACGACCGGAAACGTTCAGCAGCTCTCGCTGGCGTGGACCCGGCGGCTCGATACCGGGATGCCGCCGCTGGAGGGCGCCAATGCGCCGGACTTCATCGGCGGCGTTGGCAGCGGCGAGTTCAGCATCGGCTCGACCAACATCAAGGGCTCGATTCTGCAGGTCGGTGACCTGCTGTACGTGACGGCGCCCGATCATGTGTGGGCGATCGACGTGCGGGACGGCGGGGAACGCTGGCACTACTTCTGGAAGACACGCGGCGGGCCGCACATCGGCAATCGCGGCGCGGCGCTGTGGCACGACTCGCTGATCTTCGAGACGGTCGACAACTACCTGGTCTCGCTCGACGCGCGGACCGGCGAAGAGCGGTGGAACACCGAGATCGCAAGTTTCGAAGAGCAATACTTCTCGACCATGGCGCCGATCGTCGTCGGTGACCACCTGCTCGTCGGTACCGGCAACGACCTCGATGCGCCCGGCTTTCTCCAGTCGTTCGATCCGGCCACCGGGGAGCTGCAATGGAAGTTCTATACGGTCCCCATGACAGAGGACGCGCCGGGCATCGACACCTGGCCGAGCCTCGACGCGGCCAGACACGGCGGCGGACAGGTGTGGGTGCCTGGGTCGTACGATCCGGAGACGAACTACTACATCTTCGGTACCGGTAACCCGACGCCCGGCTACACCGGGGTCGCCCGGCGCGGGGACAACCTGTTCACCTGCACGCTCATCGCCGTGGATGTCGACACCGGAGAGATGGCCTGGTATTTCCAGACTTCGCCGCATGACACGCATGACTGGGATTCAGCGCAAACACCGATCCTGATCGACGGTGTCATCGACGGAGTGCCACGCAAGCTCGTGTCGACGGCGGCGCGCAACGGCTATTTCTTCACGGTCGATCGCGTGACCGGCGAGCACATCGTCACGACCCGATACGGTGCGACGTCGAACTGGGCCAGCCACATTCGCGAGAGCGGTTCACCGAATCCTCATCCGGCCAAAGAAGCGACCGTGCCGGGCTCGCTGGTGTCGCCGGTTGAAGGCGGCGTCGCCAACTGGCAGCCGCCGGCGTTCAATCCAGACACCGGCCTGTTCTACACGCAGGAGAACAACGGGTTCAATCTGCTCTACCTGACCGACACCGACCCGCGCGGATCGATGGGGCTCGGTGGGAAGGACCGCATCACGGTGGGGTCGGGCGGCAACGCGCTGTCGGCTATCGATTACCGGACGGGTGAGACGCGGTGGCGCCACGCCTGGCCGATCGGTGGCGGCGGGGGGGCCGGAGTGCTGACCACCGCGGGTGGCCTGGTTTTCACGGGGGACGGGAGTGGCAACTTCGTGGCGTTCGACGCGGCCGAGGGCGATCTGCTCTGGCATACACGCATCGGCAACATCTCGAACGCGCCCCAGACCTACCTGATCGACGGGCGCCAGCATGTGCTGGTCGCCGCCGGGCAGCAGCTGTTTGCCTTTGTGAAGTACTGACCTGAAGCGAGGGGCACGATGTATACGAGACGCGAGTTCGGCACGCTATCGGCGATGGCCGTCGGTGGCTTCGCGCTGGGGCCGCGGCTGACCGCCCAGGTCCCGTCGACCGTCGGCGGCGTGCAGGTGGGGGTGCAGACGTACAGCTTCCGGGCGCTGCCGCGCACACCGGGCGGGGATCAGTCCGAGGCGATCATCCAGGCAATGACCGCGTGCGGCCTCGGCGATTGCGAGCTGTGGTCGCCGATGCTCGAGCCGGCGCGGGTCGGCGGCGATGCTGGCCCCGAGGCGCGCCAGCGGGCGCGCGACGAGCTGCGCCGGTGGCGCGTCGAGACCCCGCTGGCCCATTTCGAAGACATTCGCGACCGGTTTGCGGCAGCCGGTCTCACCATCTATGGTTTCAATTACAGCTTCAACGACTCGTTCTCGGACGAGGAGATCGACCGCGGTTTTGCGATTGCGCGCGCGCTCGGCGCCGAGATCATCACGTCTTCGGCCACGCTCTCCGCGATGCGGCGGGTCGTCCCCTTCGCCGAGCGACACCAGATGGTGGTCGCCGTCCACAACCATTCGAACGTCTCCGATCCGAACGAGTTCGCGACGATGGAAAGCTTTGCGGCCGCGACGGCGCTGTCACCCACTGTCAAGGTCAACCTCGACATCGGACACTTCACGGCCGCGAACTTCGATGCGGTCGCGTATCTGCGGGAGCATCATGCGTCCATCACCAACCTGCACCTGAAGGATCGCCGGCGAGACCAGGGTCCCAATGTGCCCTGGGGCACCGGTGACACGCCGATCCGGGAGGTCCTGCAGCTGCTCCAGCGAGAGCAGTGGCCGATCCGCGCGCACCTGGAATACGAGCATCGCGGAACGGGGTCGCCGGTCGAAGAAGTCACGCGGTGTTACGACTACGTGAAGCAGGTGCTGGCGTAGGCGGCCGATGCACCCCACTCGATTGTTCCGGGCAAGCTGTGTCGCGCTCGTCGCGACGTCGATGTCGTTTGCCATCCGGGGCGACATCATGGGCGACTTCGAGACGGTGTTCAGCCTGACCGCCACCGAAGTGGGGTGGATCTCGGGCGCCGCCTTCTGGGGGTTCGGACTCTCGATTCTGTTCGGCGGACCGCTCTGTGACGTGTTGGGCATGCGCACCCTGGCGCGTCTTGCGGCAGTGAGCCATATCGGCGGAACGCTGCTGACGATCGCGGCGCCCAGCTTCGGGGTGCTCTTCGTCGCGACGCTGGTCATCGGCATCGCCAACGGCCTGGTCGAGGCGTTCGCCAATCCGCTCGTGGCGACGCTCTTCTCCCGGGACAAGACGACACAGCTTGTTGCCCTACACGCCTGGTTTCCAGGTGGCATTGTCATTGGCGGCTTGCTGGCGTATGGCTGCACCCAGATCGGTCTGGGGTGGCAGGCCAAGATGCTTCTGCTGCTCGTGCCGTCCGCCGTTTACACCATCATGTTCTGGCGCGAGAATTTCCCGGCGACCGAAAGCGCCGCCGCGGGCGTGTCGTTCGCCGGCATGTTCGCCGAGATCCGCCGACCGCTGTTCTTGCTGGTGTGGGGATGCATGTGGCTGACGGCCGCGACCGAGCTGGGGCCCGGCCAGTGGGTCGCCAACATCTTCAACGAGGTGATCGACAGCGGCACGCAGGCCGGTGTCATCCTGCTGGTCTGGGTGAACGGCCTCATGTATCTGATGCGTCAGTTCCTCGGCCAGATACCACATCGGATGTCGCCGACTCTGCTCGTCGTCTCGACGGCGCCCATTGCGGCGCTGGGCCTCTTTCTGTTCGGCCAGACCACCACGGCGCCCATGTGGTTCCTCGCCGCGACGCTGCTGGCCATCGGCACCGCGTTCTGGTGGCCGACGATGCTGGGTATCACGTCCGAGCGGTTCCCGGCCGGCGGTGCCCTGCTGCTCGCCATTGTTGGCGCATCGGGTAGCATCTCCACAGCGGTGTCGGGGCCGACCATGGGGTGGATCAACGACACCTACGGCGCGCCGGCGGTGCTGCCGGTCTGGGCGGTCCTGCCGGCAATGCTGTTTGGGGTCTTCGTCCTGATCTATCTGGGCGACCGGGCGAAGGGTGGCTATCATGTGGAGCGGCTCCCGAGCGCGGGCTGACGAGCCGGGCGCGCGCGCCTATTGCATATCGAGGACGAGAGAGATGAAGACGCTCTTGCTGGCCCTGGCGGTCGCCGCGTCCGTGGCGTCCGTCGGCATCGCGCAGTCGACGGCGTTCGACCGCTTGTCGCCAGAGGTACTCGATGTCGTCCCTCCGTCCCAGCGGGTGCGCGGCATCCCAGGTGCCCTTGAGCCCCTGTCGGGCTCGTGTCGGCGCCTGCCCACGACCGCGGTCCGGCGGCGAATCGTGGACGTCGCCGTTCAGGAATGGGGATTCTTCGGTTTCACGGTGGTGGACCAGACGCGCGACGAGCCTGTCGGGCAGACGACGCGGCGCGGTCGACGGCGGTGGCCGCGGTTGAGTCCCAGCGAAGCAGCGAGAGTCGCCGACTCGATCGCGGGCTACTGGACGGTCACGCCACAGGGCAGCTGGATCATCGAGAGCCAGAATCAACGCTGGAACAGCTCCGACGGCGGTAGCACACGGTGGCGCTACCCCTGGTCGGCAGCGTTCGTCTCATGGGTGATGTGCGAAGGCGGCCTCGGCGAGTCCAGCCAGTTTCAGAGGGCGGTGGCACACCACACCTACATCGATCAGGCCATTCGCGCCCGGGACGGAGCGGCGTCGCAGGCGGCGTTCACCGCGTTCGATATCGGCGAGACGGCGATCTCGCCGGGAGATTTGTTGTGCAGCGGTCGGCGGCCGGCCTACCGGACACTCGCCGATCGGCGACGTCAGATGGGGGAAGGGGCCCGCAGCCATTGTGACGTCGTCGTGAAGCTGGACGCCGAGCGCGATCGAATTCTCGCCATCGGTGGCAACGTGCGCGGTACCGTGAGCCTGAAGCTGTTGCCGGCGGCTTCGGCCGAGCCCGGCCAGAATCTGCGACCCTCGGGCGGCGCGCGCCCCATGTTCGCTCACCTGAAGCTGCGCGCCGAACCGATCGACGGGGACGCATTGGACGGCAGCCCGACGATGACGGCACTCACCTGTGACGACGGCTTCCAACCGTCTGCCCGGCTCGCGGCCGCGAAACTGGTTGACGCCGGCAGCGCCGCCGCTCGATGTTGATCCCGATGTGCCGCGCGAGTCGGCCCTGCGTCCCCGTTTGGCCCGCCTGGGCGATCTTGGCAAAGAGTGGGGTCAGCACGTTCGGCGGGCGAGGGGGTGCCATGCCTGTGAGGGAGAAGACCGCGATTGCGACCGGTGCGGGGCTGGCGGCCGTCCTCCTGCTGATCACGGCGGTCAACGGGACGGCGCAGACGCGCCGGAGCGTGACCCTCGAGGTCGCAGAGACCACCGGAATCCGTCGTAACTTCTACCCGATCAACGCGTGCGTGCCGGTGCCGACCGGAGCGCTGTCTGGAACCGACGAGGTCAGGCTGATGCGCGGGGACGAAGAGGTCGCTGCCCAGGTGGCGGCGGCCTCCCGCTGGCCCGATGGATCGGTGCAGTGGCTCACCGTCGACTTCAACGCCAGCTTCGGGCCTGAGGAGACGCAGTCGTATCGTCTCGAGTATGGGCCCGGGGTGAGCGCTCGGGGTGAACCGGGTCGAGGGCTCTCGCTTGTCGAGGAAACCGACGCGATCCAGGTCGGGCGTGTCCGATTCGGCAAGACCGCCGCGCCGCTTGTCGGATCGGTCACCTACCGGGACGAGGCGATCGCGCCCGGCCGCAACGGCTTCGTCGTCGAGGATGCTGGCGGCACGGCCCACGCCGTCGGCGGCGACGGCACCAGGTTCGAGATCATCCGCGGCGGTCCGCTGTATGTGGAGCTGCGGTATTCCGGCGAGGTCGCGCTGGGCGACGGTGTCCGTCTGCCCTTCGTCGTCACCGTCGAGATGCCCAACAGCAAGTCGTGGGTGAAGGCGACGGCGGTCGTCGAGGACCCGGACCAGCGTCTGCGCACACTGTCGTTTCACTCTCCCCTCGCGCTGGGCCCCCATCCATGGGTCTGGGATTTCGGCACCGACCGCTGGACCTACGGGTCGCTGCGCAATACAGAGGCTTCGGTGGTGCTGGCCAACGAGGTCGAGGTGGCAGGGACGACCGGTTGGCGGGTCGATGCGGGTCCGAAAGGGCAGGAGCGCCCCTACGAAACCACCGGCGCGACCCGGCCGGTCGTTGCCGGGTGGGGCCACGTGCAGGGCGAGACCGAGATCGTCGCGTTCGCCGTGGACCGCTTCGGCAGCGTTCCCGGCACCTATCGCATCGCGCTCGACGGCGCAGGACAGGCGTCGTTCGAGATCACTCCGTCGACACCAACCCCCGAGCACCGACTGACGGTCTACCAGCACTTCGTCGGCACGCCGGTGCAGATCGGCGCCGCCACCAGTCCTCCGTCGATGCTGCAGCCGCTCGTCGTCCGCGTCGATCCTGCGCAATACGCCGCCAGCGGGCTCGAGCCGGTCTCGGGCCGCTGAATTGGTCTCGGTCCGTGCCGCATCGCGCCGGGGCTGAGTGATATAGTCGCAAGCTGTACGAACTGCAACTGGGGAGGTCCGGATGACACGCAGCACGAGCCTAGCGGCCCTGACGGCGCTGGGCGTGTTCCTGACCGTGGCGACCTACGAGGCGCGGCAGCCACGGGCGGAGATCTACGGGATCAAGCGGCTTACCGAGAATCTGTTCGTGCTCGTGAACGACCCGATGAGCAGCGACATGCAGACCGGGGGGAACACCGCGGTCTTCGTGACCGATACGGGGGTCGTGCTCGTGGACACGAAGATCGCCGGCTACGGGAAGGACATCATCGAGCTGGTTGGCGTGATAACCGACAAGCCCGTGACGACGATCATCAACACGCACACCCACTTCGACCACAGCGGCGGCAACACCGAGTTTCCCGACACGGTCGACTTCGTGGTGCATGAGAACACGCTGGCCCAGATGTCACGTGATTCCTGCGAGCGGGTGACGAACTGCGACGCCTTCAAGGGCGACAACGCAAAGTATCTGCCAAAGACCACCTACACCGACCGGCTGTCGCTGTTCAGCGGCGCGGATCAGGTGGACCTGTATTACTTCGGTCGCGGCCATACCGACGGCGATACCTTCGTGGTCTTCAAGGATGCGCGGGTGGTGCACACGGGCGACATGTTCCAGCGCAAGGGACTCCCGTTCATCGATGTGGCGAACGGCAACGGCAGCGCGGTGGAGTTCGGATCCACACTGAAGAAAGCGGTCGCCGGGATTCCCGACATCGACGTGGTCATCCCCGGCCACAACGTGTGGCAGGTACCCTGGAGCGATTTCGTGGACTTCAGCGGGTTCTACAACGACCTGATCGACAAGGCGCAGCAGGGAATTGAAGCCGGCCGGACCGCCGAGCAGGTGGCGGCGGCCTATTCGACGCCCAGCCGCTACAGCGACTTCGCCGCACCGGCGCCGACGGTGCAGACCATCGTGCAACACGTCTACAACGAGCAATAGGGGGAGGTCTCAGATGCGCAAGCGAATATTGTCGGCGCTCGTGGCCGGCATGAGCGTCCTGCTGCTCCTGCCGGTCGCATCATCGGCTCAGGGCGGCGCCGATGCGCCGCGCACACCGTGGGGGGATCCGGACCTGAACGGCACGTGGTCCTATGCCTCGCTGACACCGTTGCAGCGACCGACATCGATGGCCGACAAGGAGTTCTTCACGCCCGAGGAAGCGGCCGAACGCAACTACGCGGTGACCCAGGATGTGCCCGATCCCCCGGGCAGCGTCGGGTCGTACAACGCGCTCTGGTTCGATCGGGGGGAAGTCAGCGCGGATCTGCGCACGTCGCTCATCGTCGATCCACCTGACGGCCGGCTGCCGGTGAAGCCAGAGACGCAGGCGCAGGCTGCCCAGCTGCGCGATCATCGGCGTGCCCACCCGGCCGACTCATGGCTGGACCGCAGCAACTGGGACCGGTGCATCACCTATCACGGTGTGCCGCCGATCTCCACCGGCTACAACAACACGTATCAGATCCTCCAGACACCTGACTACGTGGCGATTCGAGTCGAGAACATCCACGACGTGCGGATCATCCCGCTCGACGGTCGTCCGCAGCTCGACGACGGGGTTCGCCAGTGGAACGGCGACTCACGGGCACACTGGGAGGGAGACACGCTGGTGGTCGAGACCGCGAACTTCAGCGACCAGACGGTGCACCGGTTCCCGTCCTCCAGGAACACCCGGTCTGTCGAACGCTTCACACGGGTCAGCGACGACCGGATCGACTACGAGTTCACCGTTGAAGATCCAACGGTCTATACCAGCTCCTGGACCGCCGTGCGCCCGATGCCGCGGCTCGACGACTACATCATCTACGAGTACGCCTGCCACGAGGGGAATTACGCCATGACGAACATCCTCCTCAGCGAGCGCGCCAACGAGAAGTAAGACAGGCGCGCGATGATGCGCGCCCCGCGGGTGCGGAGTGGGGCGTTGGGGTCCCCGCGTAGCGCCCGCGGCGGGTCCGGGGCGCAGCCCCGGCTAAGTGAGGTCTAGCGCCCTGCCGGACGCTCGAGACCGAGGGCGTGGCGGGCGTCTCCCGTGGCCTCTTCCAGAAAGGCGCCGAGCTCGATGCCCGTCGAGTCGGCAATGCGGACCATCCGCTCGAAGTTCGAGGCGACACCAGCCGCGTCGACCATCGCCGCTGGTCCCAGAGCGTCCACTACGGCGCTGCGGGTTCGCGCCAGCGTCTCGTCGTCACCTGTCACAATTGCGTCGGTGAACGCTACGAGCTGGGCGCCGTGCGGCACACGGCTGTCGCGGCGGTGGTCGGCAAGCGCCTTCACATCGGCTCCCCCACCGTCGATCTCGCTGCTCGCACCGAGCAGCCAGGCATGAGCGCTGGTTCAATAGAAGCAGTCGTTGAGTACCGATACTCTTCCCGCGATGAGCTCCATCTGTGGCCGGCTCAGGCTCCCCTGGGAGGCGCTCGGATCCCGCACACGCGTATTGGGCAGGTAGTGCGCGGCGCTCAGATCGCCCAGAGTGCGCACCTCGTCCGGCACCAGACTCATCGCGCGAATCACGTTTCCAGTTCTGCCCGCCGGCCAGAGGTCGGCCTCGGGCGTGCCCGCGTTGGCGGCCGGCACCATCGGCACCCACGCCTCGTCGTGACCGGCGCTGGCTGGTCGGTAGCGGCTGGGCTCACCCGGCAGCGGCGCGGGCAGCGGATGGAGGTCCACACCGATGCCGCGGCAGAACCGGTCGATGCTGACCAGCGCGACCACCGTTCCGATGATCTCGACGTAGTGCCCGTCGCTCAGCCCATCGGCGAGGCGCGCCTCGTACCAGGACTCTGTGAGCCGGCTGGCGTCGGTCATCACCGCATGGATGACCTCGACCGCGGCGGCCGGGAGGTCGGTGGCAGTGGCATGACTGCCGCCGGCGGTGTGGGGTGAGAGTGCCGCCTTTCGTTCCCGACAGCACGGGCAGTCTCGGGCCGCCCGCGCCTCGCCTGCGATCGCGACGCGCTGGGCTCCGGTCCACCACGTGCCGTGCGCGGCGAGCCGTTCCCAGAACCGCTGATGGCTTTCGGCGAACGTTACCCGAACCGGTGCCGGGACCTGCTGGTAGGTGATCATCGGGTATACCCGCTGTCGAAGCGAGTCGATGTTACCCGATAGCGACGGCGGCATCGACGGCGGCCTGTGCGGCCACGGCGGCGTCGGCGGCTTCATCCGCCGCGCGAGTGGCCATGAAGCGGGCGAAAAGTGCCCTCCACCTGCTGTTGGGGTTGGCAGCAGATGCGTCTGCCCTGTCTCTTGCATCCGCTGCGTCGTCGAGGGCATTCTGGGCCGCCAGTTCCGCGTCCTGGGCTGCTTCGATGGCGGCCGCAGCGAGGTCGGCGTCGTCGGTCGCCGCCGCGGCGGCGTACGCGAGCGCGGCGGCCGCACTTGCGGCGGCGGCTGCTATTGCGGCATCGGCCGCGGGGTCGCCGCCACCGGCTCCGGGCTGATTGCCCTGGGCCATGAAGCCCCTGCAGTCGGTGGCGCCAGGCCCCCCGGTCGCACCGGCGGCGCCGGGGACCGGCCGGAACATGCGCCAGCTCATCGCCGAGAAGCCCATGCCGGGGAGCGTGCCGTTGTTGGTGATCGTGGAGTTGCCGCCGACCAACGTCGTGGTGACAAGAGCGCTGTTGGTCGCCGCGTCCTGCACGAGGACTTGACCCAGCAGCGTCGCGGTGGCCGCCATGCTGAGCTGCTCTCGCACCAGGACGTAGGCTTCGGTGCCCACCTGGTCCGCCCCAGCTAGAATGAGCAGATCCTCATCGGTCACGAAGAGCAGGCCTGGTTGATTGGCCTGGTACTTCCCGTTTCCGCCCACGGTGATGCTGCCTTCCGAGATGATCGAGATCGTCAGCGGATTCGCCACCGTTCCGACATTCCCGCTGATGGCGGCGTCGGTCTCGGCGCACCAGGTTCTGGCGTCGCCGTTGGCCCCGATCGAGCTCATCGTCCACCCGGCTGCTCCGCCGTACACCCACTGATACCCGGCAGTCTGGCAGGCGGTCGGCACCCCCGACGCGTCGCAGATGACCGCGCCGCCTTGGTCGGTCATCCGTCCGTCGGACTGCAGGATGAAATCGGCAATCGTGCGATAGTCAACCGCGCCGGGCGCCGGTGTCGACTGGCTGGCCATGCCGCCGCCGGTCTGACCAGTGACAGTTGGACTCCCCTGCTCCGTGTAGGTCCCGCTTGCGGTCGCGTCCCCTTCGATGTTGATCCCCCCGCCGGATATCGTCAGATCGCCATTGGCGTGAATGCTGCCAACTGTGCCGCTGACAGCGACGCTGCCGTTCAGGGTCAGATCGCCACCACTGAGGATGGCCATCGGTGGCCCTGGCCCGACCGAGGCCTCGAGCGTCGTGCTGGTTCCGCCCGCGGCATAGCCGATGGCGCGCACGAGAATCGTGGTGTTGTTGTCGATGACCGGCTGCGTGTTCTCGCCGATGGTCGCCGTGTCGGGCGCGCTCAGCGCGACACCGCGTCTCGCGTCGTCCTCGTCGAAGACCTGGACTTCGTACCCGGCGTCCGGCACGGCGGCGAGCAGCGTGCGGAGTGGGGGCCGGGGAACGCCAAACGCCTCCAGACTCCCGTTGTCGGCGTCGGTGGCGCCGGTGCCGGCCAGATCGTCCGGACCACGCAGGAGCGACGACATGGCGTCGCACGGTGTGGCGAAGCCGTTCACCTGCCAGTTGCGGACCTGCGCCAGCGCGACATCAATCGCGTGGTTGAGCCCGGCCTCGGCGGCCGCCTGCGCCTGCGCCGAAGTCTCGTGATTGCGGGCAATCAGCACCTCGGTCTGACCGCTGATCCACAGCCCCGTGCTGATGACGGTCACCATCGCCATCATCATCAGCACCGCCAGCAGGGCGAGGCCACGCTCGCTCCGAAGACGTGCTCCGGCAGTCGGGCTCGTAGGCATGCTGCTCAGCGCGCGCGCACACGCACCTCGGAGCTTACCGTCACGGTACGGGGCTGGCCGAGATTGACGTCGCGGGTCCGCGTCTGCGCGGTAATGGCCACCTGCACGTAGCTCACGGCGTTGTCGTTCACCGTCGGGGCCCGGTTCGAGTCGAGATAGGTGAATTGCAGGTTGGTGATGAGGGTGTCGGTGATCGGCGCCGGCGCACCCCCGACGTTGTTGTCCAGCACGGTGATCGTTTGGGCCGGCCCGTCGTAGGCGATCGTCACGTCCTCGTTCGCATCCCCGCCGCACGGTGGTCCGCCAAGCAGGCCATTGGGCGGGTTGACGTCGGCATGGACCCGGATGTCGTCCATCACGGCGTTGCCGTTGGGGTCCCGGTCGATCGGCCGGAAGACGGTTCCCGGCGCCGGGCAGACCGAGGTGGCGATGCCGAACGGGTTGCTTCCGGCCGACCGCAGCACGTCCTCGATGACTCGCAGGGCGTATCGCGTTTCCTCGCGCGTCGCCGCGTCGTCGAGCTGAGTGGTGTAGACGCTGGAGAACTGACCGCTCACCATCAGTGCCGCCCCGAGCGTGGCCGTGGTGACGACAAGGGCAATCATCAGCTCGGGCAGAGAGAACCCGTCGCACGCCCTTCCGTGACGAGCCAGCCGACGCCGCAAGCGATGTAGGCTCACCATTGGCGAATCACCGTGGTCAGGTCGACCGGTCTGGCCAGCGGACGGGTCATGTCGGTAGGTTCCACCCGGATGGTCAGCACCCGTGTCGTGGCGGTCGGTCCCGCTTCCACCCGCCAGCGGCGCGTGTAGACTCCGTCCGCCGGCAGGTCGAAGTAGTTCGCGACGTCCTGGGTCAGCGGGTCGGGCGCGGGCGGAGAGACCTGCACCGCCGGGTCGGTGGCGAAGCTCAGCTTGACCAGCTCCTCGTGCTTGGACTGTGCGAGCCGTGTCGCCTCGGCGGTCGAGCGACCGACCTCATGCTGCGCGACCGTCATCGCCAGCACCTGCGCCACCGCGAGAAGGCCGATGACCAGGATGGCGGTGGCGATGAGCCCCTCGAGCAACGAGAAGCCGGCCTCCCTGGCGCGCGGGTGGTCAGTTGTCGGGATCATTGGGGTCATTGCCTTACGGCACCTGCACCTGGCCGGCCGCCGACACGGTGAACGTCTGGAGGTCGTAGCCATCGCCAATCGACAGCGAAATCGGCAGCCCACCGGTCACCGCCGTGACGCGGCCGGTCGGCGAGATGTCGAAGTCCTGAAACGCCGCGAAGCTGGCCCCGGCGTGCAGCCGTCTGGCCGGGCCGTCCTGATTTGGCGCGGCGGCCGGGTCCGGATCGGGAAACGGATACGTAGCGGCCGAACAGCGCGCCGGGTCGTTGTCGATCGCCGGGTTGTTCACCAGCTCGACGACACGAAACTGACCGGCCACCGGGCAGTCGAACCGTACCCGGAGCGTGCGATTGGCGGTCAGCGCCTTCAGTCGGGCTGCCCGGATCTCGCCCGCTGTCTGTTGTACCGCGGACGTCAGCTTGTAACGACGCACCGCCGTGCCGACGGCCGGTACGGCAATTGCCATTGCCATGCTGACAATCAGGGTGATCAGAGCGACCTCGATCAGACTGAAGCCTGCTGCGGTCGACTTCATCGACGTTCCTTCTCGGTTCCTCGCCCAAGAGCCGGAGGCCGAGCGGACAAACGGAGCCCGCCTTGGGGTAATCGGCCGCTCGACGCAAAGCTTGAGGCGGTCTTCCCGGTCAGGCCGCGCTTGTGGCGTCGGCCGACGGGCGGGCCATGGACGTCAGCACGGCTACCAGGTCGTGCACTGCGGTTTCGAGCGCCGTCCAGGCCTCTTCGCATTGGCCGAGATCGCTATTGCGGCCCATGTTTTCGAGCCAAAGCGCCGTATGGTACCCGGCGCCTTCTGCGAAGGTGCCGACCGAGCCCTTCAGGGTGTGGGCCGTCCGACGCAGCACGGCCGCATCGCCGCTATCGATTGCCGCGCGCACCTTGGCGAGCTGCTTCGGATACTCTTCGAGAAAGATCTCGACGAGCTGCTGCACCATGTCGGCGTCGCCGCCAAACCGCTCCAGCACCGCCGCAGGCTCGACCGGCGGCGATGTGCGGGCCATGGTCGCCTCCGGCGATTCGCCCTGCTCGCCACCGATGTCTCCCGTGTCTGCCCCCTCGGTTCGATTGACGGCAATCACCCGAGTCAACTCCTCCGGCTCTATTGGTTTCGAAATGTAGTCGTCCATACCTGCCTCCAGGCAGCGTTCCCGGTCCCCCTGCATCGCATTGGCCGTTACGGCAATGATCCGCGTGTGCTCGCCGTTTTCTCGACGCCGAATCTCCTGTGTCGCTTCGAAGCCATCCAGCCCGGGCATCTGACAATCCATGAACACCAGGTCGTAGGCGGCGTGCTCGAGCGCGTCGATCGCCTCCCGACCCGTCGACACCACCTCGACATGGTGCCCGAGGTTCTCGAGCATGAGCGCGGCGACCTTCTGGTTCACCGGGTTGTCCTCAGCCAGCAGGACGCGACATGGGCCTGGGGCAACTTCCCTGGTGGCTGGCCAAGCGCTCTTACATTCCCCGCTGCTCGCGGTCGACTCGGTGCAAGCCGTCGCCTCCAGCAGGTCGAGCAGCTGTAGGCGACGGACCGGTTTGGTCAGGGCGACGCCCCACCCGTCCGCTTTCAACCTAGCGGCGGCCTGACGCCGGGTCGTCAGGGTCAGTGGCACGAGGCGGGTCGTCCCACCGGTTTCGTCTCGAATCTGCCGGCCTAGCGCCGGCCGATCCGTGTCGGGTAGCCGGTCATCGATCAGGGCGACCGCATAGGGTCGCTTCGACTGAGATGCCGCCCGCACATGTTGCATCGCCTCTTCGCCACTGCATGCCGTGTCCGTCTCGACCCCGAGCTCGACCAGCGACTGGCGCAGGTGCATTCGCCCGCTGCCGTTGGCATCGACTGCCAGCATGCGCAGTCCCCTGATCGCGTCCGGCTCGCGCGGCGGTCAGGGCACCCTCGGGGACGTGTTCCCCGCCGGCTGCGCGGATCATCGGCCAGACACTGCGTCCCGCCAGCGCGGCATCGGCATCAGTACGCTCCGGGTGAGGCAGGCCGAGCATATCCAGCGCGGTGGGCAGGAGATCGTGCCCCTGCACAAAGCGATCAATCTCCTGTCCCCGTCCAGTTCCGCCGGGGTG
>JASLOY010000059.1 GCA_030745255.1 Vicinamibacterales bacterium | reverse complement strand
GACCGTCGACAGCCTGCCGGTCGTCGAACGGGCATTGGTGCGCCGGCTTCCGCGAGCGATCCGGATTCGGGTGGTGCTGCGGATGGCGGTTCGGATGATCCGAGGGCTGCACGACGATGGTCGATTGCGGACCGCCGTGCGGCGCGGCACGGCGGTGGTGTCGATTGGCGGATCGTTGTTCTGCGATGTGCGGGAGCCGGCCACCGCGCCGTTGTGCCGCTTCTACGGCGCCGCGCTCGAGCGGTGTCTCGAGTCGTTTGACGTGTCGGCCCGAGCCCAGCTCTCCAGGTGTCGGGGAACCGGGGACGGCATCTGCGAGCTCACCATCGACACCGGTTCACCGGATCCCGACACCCACGCCGAATAGTCGTCCCGCTGCCTTGCGTTCGGACCCTCACCGCGATACGGTGGGACGAGGAACGTCAGCATGACAGCCCAGCGCTTCCATCTGGCAGCCTGCCTGATCGCGACCGGTGTGCTCCTATTGTGGTTGGGTGGGCCGGTGCCCGCCGAGCAACGCGACGTGGCTCGGAGCCGCCCGCTCGTCCATGTTGCCGAGGTCGACGCCCTGATCCACCCGGCTTCGGCCGAGTACATTGCACAGACGCTCGAGGAAGCCGACGACGCCCGTGCCGATCTCGTGGTGTTGGTGCTCCGTACGCCTGGGGGGCTCGTAGATTCCACCCGTGACATCAATAGCCGGATCATCGAAACACGGACCCCGGTGGTTGTCTACGTCGGGCCGAGCGGGGCACGGGCCGCCTCGGCCGGATTCCTGATCACGATCGCGGCAGACGTCGCTGCGATGGCTCCGGGGACCCATATCGGCGCCGCGCATCCGGTCGCGGGCACCGGTCAGCCGATGGACGAGACGATGGCCGAGAAGACGGCATCGGATGTCGCAGCCTATGCCCGGTCTCTGGCCGACCAGCGTGGGCGCAACGTCGAGTTGGCCGAGAAAGCGGTGACCGAGAGTCAGTCGTTCACCGAGGATGAGGCTCTGAACGCCATTCCCCCGCTGATCGACATCGTTGCCGACGACCTCGACGCCCTGCTCGAAGCGCTCGACGGGCGCGAGGTGACCC
The DNA here is from genome assembly GCA_030745255.1 of Vicinamibacterales bacterium. Taxonomy (GTDB): domain Bacteria; phylum Acidobacteriota; class Vicinamibacteria; order Vicinamibacterales; family UBA8438; genus NP936. The sequence goes on along the minus strand of JASLOY010000059.1, from coordinate 10,602 downwards.
GTTGGGATGGCAGCACGCAGGTGCTGCGCACCGCGGGTGCGCAGGTCGAGCGGAAAGAGATGAACTGGCGGCAGCGGCTGCTGAGCGCGATCGCGCATCCGCAAATTGCAGTGCTGCTCTTCAGTCTCGGCACACTCGGGCTGACCATCGAGCTCTGGAGCCCGGGGGCGATCTTGCCTGGTGTGGTCGGTGGGCTCTGTTTGTTACTGGCGTTCTTCGCCTTTCAGATCCTGCCGATCAACTACGTCGGGCTGCTGCTGGTGCTGTTCGGGCTCGTGCTGCTCGTGCTCGAAATGGTTACCACGACGTTCGGGGTGCTGGCCGCTGGTGGCGTCCTCAGCATGATTCTGGGTCTCGTGATGCTCGTTGACTCGCCGGCACCGGAGCTACAGCTGGGCTGGCCGTTCATTCTCTCGACGATGCTGGCGCTGGCGGCGATCGTGACGTTCCTCGCGCGTCTCGCAGTTCGTGCGCAGCTACGTCGTTCGGTGACCGGGGTCACTGGTATGCTCGATGAATATGGCGAGGTCATCGAGGCCATCGGCCCGACGGGTGCAGGGCGTGTGGCCACTCACGGTGTCGCCGGAGCCGTCAGACAGACCCGACGCGGAGGAAACGCAGTGACGACACTCAGTCCCCTTCTGATTTTTGCGCTGGTCCTGGCCTTGTATCTCGCAAATTCGGTCAAGATTCTCAACGAATACGAGCGGGGCGTCATCTTCCGGCTCGGGAAGCTGCTGGCGCGGCCCAAAGGGCCGGGCATCATCCTCGTCTTTGCCCCGATCGACCGAATGGTGCGCGTTGGGCTCCGGACGATCGTGATGGATGTGCCGCCGCAGGACATCATCACCCGCGACAACGTGTCGGTGAAGGTCAACGCGGTCATCTATTTCCGGGTCATGGACCCGCAGCGGGCGATCGTCGAGGTCGAGAACTTCCACTATGCCACGTCGCAGCTCGCTCAGACGACGCTGCGGAGCGTGCTGGGACAGGTTGATTTGGACGATCTGCTGTCGGAGCGGGACCGACTGAATCAGGAGCTCCAGCGACTACTCGACCAGCAGACCGACCCCTGGGGCATCAAGGTCTCCGCGGTGGAGGTGAAGCACGTCGATCTGCCGGACGACATGCAGCGAGCCATGGCCAGGCAGGCGGAAGCCGAGCGCGAGAAGCGTGCTAAGATCATCCACGCAGCAGGGGAATTCGAAGCGTCTGAGCGCCTCGCGCAGGCCGCTGGAGTCATCGCCACGCAGCCGCTCGCCGTCACGTTGCGCTATCTGCAGACCCTCACGGAAATCGCTGGAGAAAAGAACTCTACCATTCTGTTTCCAATTCCGATCGAGCTCCTGAACCTGATCCAGCCCAAGCAGCCCGCCGGCAACGATGGCGAACACCGGTCAGAGTGAGGCGGCGCCCAGCGCGAAACAGCTGGTGTTCCTGGCGATGATTGCGACGGTCGTCGCCGTCATCGTCTTTCTGTGCGGCGTGCTCGTCGGGCGCGGCATGCCGGGCAGACGCATGGCTCCGATGACGGCGACAGAGGCCGAGTCGGGCGGCGCCGGGATGGTCGGGCTCGGTGTGCCGGACGTGGCACTGGACCCGGACGCGGAGGCCGGTTCGCCCCTCGATGCACTGACATACTTCGACCTGCTGAGCGGCGCCGAACCGGTGTCCGAGCCGACGGCTACACCAGCCGACGCGCCCACCGGGGAGGCTGCGCTGGAGCCCGGCGCGACTTCGTTGACTCGGGCATCGCCAGAGGATGCAGCTGCGGCCTCGTCGTTCGTTGTGCAGGTCACGGCGCTGCGGAGCGGCGACGATGCGAGCGCCACAGCGGCGGGCTTGGTGGCGAAGGGGTATCCCGCGTTCGTGGTCGACCCGGCGCCGGGGGCGCCGGTGGCGGTCTACCGGGTGCGTGTGGGGCCCTATGCGGACCAGGGTGAGGCGGAGACGGTGCGTCACCAGTTGGAAACCGAAGAGCAGTACAAGCCCTGGATCATCCAGCCGTAAGCTGCGTGGTGGTGGCACAGGTGTTCGATGTCGGTCCCACCGGCCGCCGGTCTGGGGCGTTCCTCGCCGCCGCGCTGTCGGGCGGATTGCTCGCGCTCAGCTTTCCCTCCCTTGGTCATCCTGCGGCCGCTTGGGTGGCGCTGACGCCGCTGCTCGTTGTCCTCCACGGCACCCGGTCGCTCTCGCGTGCCTTCGGTCTGGGCCTGACGACCGGTGCGATCCACTTCGCCGGCATGCTGCCGTGGCTCACGCAGGTCATGGTCGAGTTCGGCGGAGTGGCGCTGCCGATCGGCGTGCTGCTCAACGGCCTGCTGGTCGCCTACCTGGCGCTCTTTCCGGCGGCGTTCGCGGTGATCGTGGCGCTGTTGTGCGCGCGGCTTGGTGGCTGGGCATTGCTCGGTGCCGCGCCGGTCTGGCTGACTACAGAGCTTGGTCGGTTGTGGCTGTTCGGCGGGTTCCCTTGGGAGCTGCTCGGCTACAGCCAGACGGGCGTGCTGCCGGTGGCTCAGCTGGCCAGTCTGTTCGGTGTCCACGGCGTCACCCTGCTCGTCGTGTTTGTCAACAGCGCCCTGGCGCTGGCGTTGGTCGGGCCGCCACGGCACCGATGGCGCGTGCTCGCGACGGCCGGGGGGGCGCTTGGTGTGGTGGTGCTGTTCGGCGCCTGGCGGCTATCGGACGACCACCTCGTGCGTGACGGGGTGCCGCTGCGGGTCGGTGTGGTGCAAGGCAATGTCCTTCAAACAGACAAGTGGGACCCGGCGATGCGACCGACCATTCTGACCCGCTATCTTGACCTGAGCCGCCAGAGCGCCGGGGACGGGGCCCAGTTGATCGTGTGGCCGGAATCGGCCACCCCGTTTAGCTTCGAGGACCATCCCGACGGCGAGGCGGTCCGCCAGCTGGCGCGCGACACCGGCGCCCACGTGTTGTTTGGCAGTACCCAGAGCCGGCGGGACCCGGTCCCCCGCGCCTTCGTGGCGGCGTTCGCCCTGCGTCCGGATGGCGAGACGGCCGCGGTGTATCACAAGCGGCACCTGGTGCCGTTTGGCGAGTACGTGCCGTTCCGGTCGTTGTTGTTTTTCGTCTCGCCGCTCGTCGAGACCGTGGCGAACTTCACGCCCGGTACCGGACCCTTGACGCTTCCAATCGGGACCCATCTCGCCAGCACCGCCATCTGTTATGAGATCATCTATCCGGCGCTCGTCAGAAGTTTCGTCCGGCAAGGCAGTCAGCTGCTGACGACCATCACCAACGACGCCTGGTATGGTCGGTCCGCCGCGCCGCATCAGCACTTCCAGCAGGCGACGATGCGGGCGATTGAGCAAGGCCGGTATCTGGTGCGCGCCGCCAACACCGGAATCAGCGGGCTCGTCGACCCATATGGCCGGGTGCTCGCACGCAGTGCACTTTTCGAGACGGCGGTCATCACCGAGGATGTCCGGCTGCTCAGCGGGCTGACCGTCTATGGACGGATCGGCGACCTGGTCGCCTATCTGTGTGCGGTACTGACCGTGGCGGCGGTGTTCGCGGTTCGTCATACCCGAGTGAAAGCGTCGGCAACTGTGACGGGTGGCTGACGCCCGCAGCTTGCAGCCTGAAGCCGGATGAGCAGACAGCGTGTCAGCGGGAAGCGTAGTGAGGAGGATGACAGTGGCAGTGGAGCTCGAGGAACAGATCCGACGATATGAAGAGCTGGTGGAGCGGTCGACTGCATTGCGCGGCTATCTTTGACGCGGCACATGCTGCCGAGGAACTGACGGCGCTCGAGGCGAAAGCCGCGGCGCCGGATTTCTGGAAAGATCCCGACCAGGCGCAGCAGGTGCTGCGTCGCCGTCGGCGTCTGCAGGACGATCGCGACCTCGCCGATTCATTGCGCCAGAAGGTGAGCGACCTCGAGGTGCTGGTCGACTGGGCCGGTCAGGGCGAGGCGGTTGATGATGACCTGCAGGCGGCGCTCGACGCGCTCTCCACGGAAGTGGAGACCGGCGAGATCAAGAAGATGCTCGGTGGCGAGCACGATGACAAGAACGCCATTCTCACGATCCACCCCGGCGCCGGCGGTACCGAGTCGCAGGATTGGGCCGAGATGCTCGCACGCGCGTATCTGCGTTGGGCTGAGCGACGCGACTTCAAAGTCGAGATCATCGAGTGGCAGCCTGGAGACGAGGCGGGGGTCAAGGCGGCAACCTTGACCGTCACCGGTGATTACGCCTACGGGCTGCTTCTCGCGGAAGCCGGTGTGCATCGGCTCGTCAGGATCTCGCCCTTCGACCAGGCGGCACGGCGTCATACGTCGTTCGCGTCGGTATTTGTCTGGCCCGAGTTGCCCGATGACGTCGAGATCGAGATCGACGAGAAGGACCTCCGGATCGATACCTATCGGTCGAGCGGCGCCGGCGGCCAGCACGTCAACGTGACCGATTCGGCGGTCCGGATCACACACCTCCCGACCAACATCGTCGTGTCGTGTCAGAACGAACGGTCACAGCATCGCAACCGCGATGCCGCGATGAAGGTGCTCAAGGCGAGGCTCTTCGATCTCAAGCAGAAGGAACAGCAGGAGAAGTTGGACCAGATCGGCGGTGAGAAGAAGGACATCGCGTTCGGGAGTCAGATACGCAACTATGTCCTTCACCCCTACCAGATGGTGAAGGATGTCCGCACGAAGTTCGAGGTCGGCGCCGTGGATCGCGTGCTCGACGGAGACTTCGACCCGTTCATCAAAGCGTATCTGATGCAGAAGGCGTCGGCGGCGCACGGCGCGCCGCCGACGAAGAAGTCAGAAGGCAGAAGTCAGAGGTCAGAAGGGGCGTGAGCGCCGTGACCGGCGCTGGCATTCGTTTTCGGTTGTGGACTTGGAGTGCGGCAGACCGGGTAGCCGGTCAAGGCTCTGACCAGAAGCTGGCGAAGCCTTCAAGCTTCTTCTGACTTCTACCTTCTGACTTCTGACTCCTGCTTATTGTCAGGGTTGTTCAAACAGACTACCTGGTTGCGTGCCCACAATGAACGCCTCCTGAATGGCGTTGGACGCCCAGGGTTCGGCCACTTCGCCGGTGGCGCGGTCGACCGTCACGAAGACAATGTTGTTCGGGGGAACGAACCCGTTTGGCGCCTGGCGATCCTCGATGTACGCTCCCATGAACTCCCGCCAGATCGGGAGCGCGACGGTGGCGCCATCTTGGCTGTTTCCCAGCGAGCGCTTCTGATCGAATCCTATCCAGACGCCAACCGTGATGTCCGGGTCGAAGCCGATGAACCACCCGTCGGTAAAGTCATCGACCGTGCCGGTCTTGCCTCCGAGCGGCCACCCAAGCGACCGTGCGCTCTGACCCGTGCCGCGCGCGATGACGCCGCGGAGGATGTTCAGCATCACATAGGCGGTGCCGGCGCCGATGGCGTCGTTCGCCTCGGGTCGGTTCTCTTCGAGCATCTTCCCATCGCGGTCGACAATCTTGGTGATCTGGTACGGTGTCATCCGGATGCCGCGGTTCGGGAAGACCGAATAAGCGCTGGTGATTTCCTCGAGTGTCGTCTCCGCCGACCCGAGCGCGACGGAGAGGAACGGCGGAACCTCTGAGGTGATGCCAAACCGCGGGGCATAGGCGACGACCGCCTCCGGCCCCATCTCGTTCATTATCTGAACAGCCGGCATGTTGATGGATCGTTCCAGCGCATGTCGCAGCGTGATCGGGCCCAGAAACTCATTCTTGTAGTTGGCGGGACAGTAGGGCTCCTGGAACGGGCCGGCGTCAAAGCACACCGGTTCGTCCATGATGATCGACGTTGGCGTGTATCCGCGATCGATGGCCGCCGTGAAGACGATGCCCTTGAACAGGGAGCCGAGCTGGCGTTGGGCCTGGGTGGCGCGGTTGAACTTGCTACGGTCGAAACTGAAGCCTCCCACCATCGCCAGAGTCTGCCCGGTGCGGTTGTCGAGCGCGATCAATGCGCCTTCGACCTCCGGCTCCTGCTCGAGCTCGGTGGTCATCTTGCCGCCGGCCTCGTCGATTGCGAGAACCCGCACCTCGATGAGATCCCCCGTTTCGACGAGCTCGCTGCCCGACCGACGCCGGGTCCAGGCAAACCGTTCGCGCGTCATCGTGGTCGTAAAGCGTCCGACCCGAGCCTGAATCGCTCCGCCTTCGGTACCGGTCACGACCGCCGGCACGACGTCACCCGCCGAGATCTCGAATCGCCACCGCCCGTCTGTGAAGTCTTCGACCGTCTCGCCATCGGCGACGACGTTGCGGGTGGGCAGACGGAAGCCTAGACGCTTGTCGAGCACGCGCAGCTGTCGTTCGACCGCGGCGTCGGCCGCCGCCTGCAGCCTGGCATCCAGAGTCGTGTGCACCTCGAGCCCGTCTTCGTACAACGATCCGGCGCCGTAACCGGCCTCGAGATGCTGCCGCACCTCCTCGACAAAGTATGGCGCGACCGACTGGCGCTGCGGTGTCCGCTCTGCAAGCACGATCTCGCTGGCGATCGCCGCGTCCGCCTCGGACCGAGTGATGTAGCCGTTGTCAGCCATCTCACCCAGCACGTAGTCGCGTCGGGCACGAGCCAGATCGGGGTTGAGGAGCGGGCTCTGCCGCGACGGTCTCTGGAAGATGCCGGCGATCAACGCTGCTTCGGCAAGCTCCAGGTCGATCGCCGGCTTGCCGAAGTACAGCCGCGAAGCGGCCTCGACGCCGTAGGCTCCGCTGCCGAGATACATCTGGTTGCAATACAGGGTGAGGATTTCGCGCTTGGTATACCGTTTCTCGATCTGGATGGTGAGCATCGCCTCACTGATCTTCCGGCTCCAATATTTCTCGATACCCAGCGGAGCCGCCCCGCCCAGTGACACGTGCCTCGCCAGCTGCATGGTCAGGGTGCTCGCCCCGTACCGACGCCAGCGCAGGACGTTCTGGACCGCCGTTATTCCCAGCCGCCGGAGATCGAATCCGAAGTGACTGAAGAAGCCGGCGTCCTCGGAGGAGATGAGCGCCTGTCGCAGCACCTCGGGGATGTCGTCGTAGCCGATGACGACCCGTCGCTCGGTGGAGAACTGGCCGATCTCCTCGCCGCCGGCGGCAAAGACCCGGGTGATGGTGTTCGGCGCATAATCGTCGAGCGTCGACACTTCGGGCAGGTCTGGCGAATAGGCGAACAGCACGCCGCTGACACCGCCGGCCAGTGCCGCCAAGACGAAAAGAAATATGAGCTTGGCCTGATTGACGAACCGGTTCTTGGATCGCGCCACGCGGGCTCCTTTAGCCCTCTATTCTAGCAGGCTGGCAGTGAGATTCCCCCTCAATCCGACTGGAGGATGCGGTCGCCGGCGCATCACGAGCGAGGCATTTCTCACGGCCCTACTGCGTCAAAAAGAGGCATGCTCGCGGGCAACTCAGGCCTTTGCCGTGGCTGTAGCCAGCGTCAGCAGCGGGCGGGAGCCACTCATGTTGTATGAATTGACAATAACGCGCTCATATTTTATACTTTTATAAGCATTATGTCTTGGTGTCGCCCTATGCTTGGCAATCGAACTTAAACTATTAGAGGAAATGGTGTTATGGGAAAGGTAATTGGAATCGATCTCGGGACGACCAACTCCGTCGTCTCTGTCATGGAAGGCGGAGAACCGGTCGTCGTGACCAATCCCGAGGGCAACAGAATCACTCCGTCCATCGTGGCATTTGCAAAGTCCGGTGAGCGGCTGGTGGGGCAGGTAGCCAAGCGTCAAGCGGTGACCAACCCCGAGAACACGGTGTTCTCCATCAAACGCTTCATGGGACGCAAGTACGACGAGGTCAATGAAGAGATGAAGATGGTGCCGTACGAGGTGGTGAAATCCTCGAACGGCGATGCCCGGGTCAAAGCTGGCGGAAAGGAGTCGTCACCCCCAGAGATCTCCGCCATGATCCTGCAAAAGCTCAGACAGGCCGCCGAGGAATATCTCGGCCAGTCGGTCGCCCAGGCGGTCATCACCGTCCCCGCCTACTTCAACGACGCCCAGCGACAGGCGACCAAGGATGCCGGACAGATCGCCGGGCTCGAGGTGCTCCGGATCGTGAACGAGCCAACGGCCGCGGCTCTGGCGTACGGGCTCGACAAGAAGAAGGACGAAACGATCGCGGTCTACGACTTCGGTGGTGGCACATTCGACATCTCGATTCTCGAAGTCGGCGAGGGCGTGGTGGAAGTCAAAGCCACCAACGGCGATACGCACCTGGGCGGCGATAACCTCGACCAACGCATCATCGAGTGGATAGCCGACGAGTTCAAGAAGAGCGACGGAATCGACCTCCGCAACGATCGGATGGCGCTGCAGCGGCTCAAGGAGGCGGCGGAGAAGGCAAAGATGGAGCTGTCCACCGTCGTCGAGACCGAGATCAACCTGCCGTTCGTCACCGCCGATCAGTCCGGGCCGAAGCACTTGGCGATGACGCTGAGTCGGTCGCGTTTCGAGCAGTTGGTCGAGGAACTGCTGCAGAAGACGGTCGAGCCGGTCAAGCGGGCCTTGTCGGACGCCGGACTGGATGCGTCGCAGATCGACGAGGTCGTCATGGTCGGCGGCTCGACGCGGGTGCCGCGGGTTCAGGCGATCGTCAAGGAGCTGTTCGGCAAGGATACCCACAAGGGGGTCAACCCGGACGAGGTCGTTGCGGTTGGCGCCGCACTGCAGGCGGGCGTGCTGGCCGGCGAGGTCAAGGATCTCTTGCTCCTGGACGTGACGCCACTCTCGCTCGGCATCGAGACGTTGGGGGGCGTCATGACGACGCTGATCGAGCGGAACACCACCATTCCCAGCAAGAAGAGTGAGATCTTCTCGACGGCGGCTGACAGTCAAACAAGCGTCGAGGTGCATGTGTTGCAGGGGGAGCGTCCGATGTCACGGGACAACCGCACGCTCGGCAGATTCCAGCTCGTTGGGTTGCCACCGGCGCCGCGCGGGGTCCCGCAGATCGAGGTCGCATTCGATATCGACGCCAACGGCATTGTCAACGTGTCGGCCAAGGACAAAGGAACCGGCAAGGAGCAGAAGATCACGATCACGGCATCGAGTGGGCTCGCCAAGGAAGAGGTCGAGCAGATGATGCGGGAAGCCGAATCACACTCTGAGGAAGACAAGCAGCGGAAAGAAGAGATCGAAACGCGCAACCAGGCCGATCAGGCGGTCTACACGGCCGAGCGGATGATCAAGGACGCGGGAGACAAGCTGCCGGCCTCTGACCGTGAACCGATCGAGAGCGCGATTGCCGATGTGAAGAAGGCGCTCGAGTCGGACGACAGCGCGGCGTTGAGACAGGCGATGGAGCGGCTGACGTCTGTCCAGCACAAGGCGGCAGAGGCGATGTACAAGCAGGCCAGCAGCGAGACTCCACCAGACTCGGACGGTGGGGCAGGCGCAACGGGCAGCGGCGACGCCGCATCGACCGACGCCTCGGAGGGCGAGGTCATCGACGCCGAGGTGGTTGAAGACAACAAGTAGGACAGAGATGTGCCAAGAGCCAGCCGTGGAGGTCGGCGAAGCCAACCAGCAGCTCCTGCCTCTTATTTTCTGACTGCTGGTGCATAGGGTCACATGGACTTCTACGTCATTCTCGGCGTTGAGCGGACAGCGACGGCGAGCGATGTGAGGCGGGCCTACCGCCGCTTGGCGCGAAAGCACCATCCGGATATCAACCCGGGCGACCAGGAGGCCGAGGCGTTCTTCCGGCGGGTCAGTGAGGCCTACGAGACGCTGATCGATCCAGAGCGACGGCAGGATTACGACACGCACGGCAGTGTCCATTCCGGTCCCGAGGGCGTCAATGTCGAGTTCGAGGGTTTCGACTTCTCGGCGGCTTCTTCCGGAGCGGCGGCATCGACGTTTGGAGATCTGTTCGCGGATGTCTTTGCCGATTCGGGCGCGGGTCGCGCTCGGGGAGCACGCACCGACGGCGTCGACCTGCACACCGCCCTGCGGCTGGACTTCGAGGCCGCGATGCGCGGAGGGACCCGCGAGGTCACCATGATGCGGGTCGCGGGATGCGACGCCTGTCGCGGGTCCGGTCTGCGGCGTTTGGCTGAGAGCCGGTGTGTCACCTGCGCCGGGACTGGGCAGTCTCGATGGACACGCGGACACATGGTGTTTTCACGGAGGTGCGGACAGTGCGGCGGCACCGGCCGCCGACGGCACCGTCCCTGCGGCGTCTGTCGCGCCGAGGGTGTCGTCTCCCGTACCGAGGCGATTGCGGTCCAGATTCCTGCCGGGATCACGCATGGCACGCGGATCAGAGTACCAGGCAAGGGCAGCAGCGGGCGGCGTGGGGGTGCGACCGGCGATCTCTATGTCACCGTAGCCGTCGATCCGCATCCGCTGTTCCGGCGCGAGGGAGACGATTTGCATCTCGTCGTGCCGGTCGCCGTGCACGAGGCGGCGCTTGGCGCCCGCGTGGATGTGCCAACCATCAGTGGGTCGGCCCGGGTCCGGATTCCGCCGGGTACGCAGTCGGGGCAGCGATTTCGATTGCGAGGTCGGGGGGCGCCGTCGCCGCAGGGTGGCGAACCTGGAGATCTGTTCGTCGAGGTCCGGATTGTGTTGCCGCGCGTGCTCGACGAGCGCTCGAA
>JASLOY010000599.1 GCA_030745255.1 Vicinamibacterales bacterium | reverse complement strand
GAAACTGCGTGAAGATCGTGTTCTTCACATCTTCCCGGAACAGGTTGACCTCAACGTGTCCATTGCCGATGCCGTATTGCATGCTCACGTTGTTGTGGATGCCGTCTTCCGGTTCGAGCCTCGCGTCGCCGAGCACCGTGCCAAAGGTCCGGACCTCGTTGTCGAACAGCTCCTCGGGGAGCGGAAACCGATAGGCCTTGGCAAGCGAGTACTGCAGACGGAACCGGGTCGCCGGCTCCCAGCCCAGCGCCACCTTCGGCGAGAACTTCGAGATGTTGCGCTCCGGCTGGACGACCGAAGCGCCCGGGCTGTCGACGAAGCCGTCCCGAGACTGCCAGTACTCCTGCCGGCCGCCGAGGGTGACCTCCCAGTCCGGATGGGGCAGCCAGCCCAGCTGCGCGAACAGTCCCTGGATCGAGGTCGCGCCTCCGCTGCTGTTCGTGCGCGCGTCTCGTGTTTCGGTCCGGTAGCTCGCCGACGCGTACTGATTTAGCCCGATCTGCTGGGTCGAGTAGTGATAGCCGCCGATGACGCTCAGCTTCGACGTGCCGGCGAAGTCGGCGTTGCGCAGCGTGACGTCCACTGTTGTCCATCCGCTGTCGTCGAACTCGGTGATCGTGCCGGTGCCGTCGTCGAGCGGGTCAGCCGGGTTGAAGTTGGACTCGACGCTGAAGTCCTTGAGCACGTCGAATCGGCTGACGGTGGTCTGCAACCGCCAGTTGTCGCGCAGCTCTCCGTTCAGCTCCCACGAACCGAAGAGCGACTCTCGGTCACGCTCGTCGACGCCGAACAGCGCGTTGTCTACGTTGAACGCCTGCCCGCCGAACGCGGCGTCATCGGTGCCGTTGTTGCCGTCGCCCCAGATGGTGTTGCCGGCGGCGTCGGTCAGATAGCTCGTCGGGCGCAGCCCTTCCCCGATCCGGTTCTCGAACGCGACGTTGATGCGGGTCAACCATTGCGGCGACAGCTCCATCGCGACCTTGGCCTTGAAGAGGTCGGTCTGGGCGCGTTCGGCGCCGGTGTCGCCGTAGACGATCGACGGGACACTGCGGTCGTTCATGGTGCTGATGGCGCCGAAGGCCAAGGGCTGCCCGGCGGCGTCGTGCAGACTCTCGTCGATGCTGAAGTTCTGCGGCTGGCTGTCGTTGCGCAGATGATTGTGGAGGACGTGGAACTGGACCCGACCCACCCGGTCGCCATACGAGGTGGAGATCCGCCCGCCGTTGAAGGTGTCGTCGGCGCCGAGCGACGAGTAGCCCTGGGAGAAGAGATTTGAATCGATGCGCAGCTGTCTGGTGTCGGGCAGACGCGTGTTCAGCTTCACAACACCACCCATCGAGTTACCGCTGTACTCCGCCGAGAACGGCCCGTAAATAACCTCGGCTGATTCGATCTCGTCCGGAGAGACCAGCGACCAGCGCGGCGCCCCGTTCCAGCGGGTCTGCAGGGGGTTGTGCAGTGGCACGCCGTCGCTGAACACCATCGACCGCGCCGTCTGGAACATGTTTGCGCCCCGCATGCCGAGAGTGCCGTTCGAGTCGCCGATGTATCGCCGTCGGATGACGATGCCCGGCTGGTAGTTCACGACATCTTCGGTCGTCGGCATGTTGAGACTGGCAATCTGGTCGGCGGTGATGAGGTTCGACGGGCTGGAGTAATCCGTGCGCCGCTCCGCCCGGTTCGGGCTCACCGTGACCCGCTCGGCCACACCCGCCGGCGCGAGACGGATATCGAGCTCGACGGTGTCGCCACGGCTCAGACGCAGCGGCTCACTCCGGAACTCGCCAAACCCTGGCAGCGTCGCTTCGACGCGGTAGCTGCCCGGGTTCAGCCCGAACTGCGCGTAGCGTCCCTCACCGTCGCTCACGAGCATCTGTGTGACGCCGTCCTCCAGATTCACGATCTGCACGGTGGTGCCGGGGACCGCCAGCGACTGCGCGTCGGTGACCTGTCCAGCGATCGAGCCCCGCATGATCTGGTTCTGCGCGTTGGCGCCCTGCGCGGAGAGCGTCAGCAGCAGTGTGACCACGGTCACGACGCCGCAGCGCTTGGCGCGGGTGTCGCGCTTGTCCTGGCCCGCCCGTCTGACGGGTCGAGTGCCCTGGTCGTTCTCCACATGCGATTCCGCCATGTTTATCGCCTACTCCGAACTCTTCCCCTGACGGGCGCCGTGGTCCGGTGACCGCACGGGCTATTACTCACTGACCGCTGGTTGGTGGTCGCCGCGTCTGCAACGGAAGCACGTGAAACCCCTCTTGTTCGGTGTGCCACGTGAGCATGACGCCCGCGCCATTGGAGATGAGCAGCGGATGGTCCGAGATGCCGGTGGTGCGAGCCATCTCACGGGTCGCGCTCCACGTGCGACCGGCGTCCTCCGATTCCA
>JASLOY010000598.1 GCA_030745255.1 Vicinamibacterales bacterium | reverse complement strand
AGCGGGGCTACGTCGTCTCGTTTGGGGAAACGCTGCATCGCGCGCTCGATGCCGTGCTGACGCTCAAGGACGAGGGCCTCGATGTGGGGCTGGTCAACAAGGCGACGCTCAACGTGGACGACCCGGACATGCTGGACCGGTTGGCGAAGGCGCCGTTCGTGCTGGTCGCCGAGGCGCTGAACGTCAAGACCGGAGTAGGGAGCAGGTTCGGTTCGGGCCTGCTCAAGCATGGATTCTGCGGCGCCTACGACCACATCGGGATCCACCTCGAAGGGTGCGGCGGGCTTTGGCAGCAGATGGGCTACCAGGGAATCGATTCGGCGGGCATCGCCGCGGCCGTGCGCCGCCTCCTACCGTCATCCTGAAATCCTCCGCTAGAATAAGCGGGTCATCTTCACGTCTCAGCCAGTCACGCAGAGGAGAGATCCATGCTCGTGAGATCAACAGGTCGTCGTGTCGCCCAGGTCCTGATGGTTGTCGCGGCGGTCGCTGTCGGTGTCGGCACAGTCGCCGCTCAGGACCTGAGCTCCAGTAGGGATGGCGAGGCGCTGGGCCACGGGTACTCGCGTCCGGCGCGCAGCCCGCACGGCAGCCGGTCCGAGGTCATCGCGCCCTACGGCATGGTAGCGGCCAGCCAGCCGCTGGCGGCACAGGTCGGCATCGATATCCTCAAGGCGGGCGGCAACGCCATCGACGCCGCCGTGGCGGTCAATGCCGTGCTCGGGCTGGTCGAGCCCCACATGAACGGCGTCGGCGGCGACCTCTTCGCCATTGTCTGGGATGCCGAGACCGAGCAGCTCCACGGGCTGAACGCGACCGGACGCGCTCCCTACGAGATCAATCGGCAGGTGTTCGAGCGCCAGGGGCTCGAGCGTGTACCCGGAACCGGGCCGCTGACCTGGACTGTGCCGGGCGCAGTCGACGGCTGGGCCCAGTTGCTGGACCGGTTCGGAACGATGAGCCTGGCCGAGGTGCTGGCGCCGGCGATTGCCTACGGCCGCGACGGGTTCCCGGTCAGCGAGATCATCCAGGGGCAGTGGGCAGCGTCGGAGCGCACGCTGGCCGAGTGGCCCACCTCGGCTGCCACCTACCTGCCGAACGGCCGGCCGCCAGAGGTGGGCGAGCTGTTCAAGAACCCGGGGCTGGTTCGGACCTACGAGGCGATCGCCCAGGGAGGACGAGACGCCTTCTACAAGGGTGAGATCGCGCGGAAGATAGTCGCCTTCAGCGAGTCGAACGGCGGCTACTTCACGATGCGCGACTTCGAGGACCACAGCTCGATGTGGGTGGACCCGGTCACCACCAGTTATCGTGGCTACGACATTTGGGAGATCCCGCCCAACAGCTCCGGCATCGTCGCCCTGATGATGCTGAACATTCTCGAGGGCTACGACATGGCGTCGCTGGGGCACAACTCGGCCGCGGCGATCCACCGCATCGTCGAGGCGAAGAAGCTCGCCTTCGCCGACCGCGACCGGTATGTGGCCGACCCGAACGCCAACGCGCTGCCGGTCGCCGAGCTGATCTCGAAGGCCTACGGCGAGGAGCGCCGCGCGCTCATCGACCCGTCGCGCGCGTCACAGGTCGTCAACGCCGGGGACCCGACCGACACCGTCTATCTGACGGTGGTCGACAAGGACCGGAACGCGATCTCGCTCATCGAGAGCATCTTCGGCGGCTTCGGGTCGAAGGTGGTGCCGGCCGACCTGGGGTTCGCGCTGCAGAACCGCGGCTCCGGCTTTTCGCTCGAGGAGGGGCACCTCAACTCGCTCGAGCCGCACAAGCGGTCGCTGCACACCAACATGCCGGCGTTCGTCACCAAGGACGGCAAGCCGTTTCTGTCGTTCGGTGTCATGGGCGGCGACATGCAGCCGCAGGGGCACACCCAAGTGCTGTCGAACATCATCGACTTCGGCATGAACCTCCAGGAAGCGGGTGACGCGGCGCGCGTGCGCCACGGCGGCAGCGTGCAGGTCGAGCCCGGAGTGACCGAAGCGGTCATCGCCGAGCTCGAGCGGATGGGTCACCGGGTGCGCCGCGCCGCCGGCGGCGGCATGGGCGGCTACCAGGCGATCATGATCCACCCGGAGACAGGCATGCTGCACGCCGGCACCGACCCGCGCAAGGACGGCGCGGCGATCGGCTACTGAACATCGCGACGCGTGGTCGCCTCACTTGCACTTGCTCGGGACCAGAACCCGAGCCTGGTTCGGCTGATTTTGTGCTGCGGGCTCTTGCCTTGCGGCATAGGGCCAGCGAGCCACCGCTGGTGAGCTCAGACGCAGTCAACCGAAAGGATCACCCGGTTTCGGCAGCGGAGGACATCATCGCACGAGCTCACCACGCTACGGACGTCAGCCCTTACATTCGCTGGTTCCAGAGCA
>JASLOY010000597.1 GCA_030745255.1 Vicinamibacterales bacterium | reverse complement strand
GCCTTCGTGCTCATCTCGAAGCTCTATCCGCAGATGTTCGCCAACACCGGTCTGGCCACCGACAGCGCCCGGGTCTCTCGGTCCACCCAGTGGGCGAGCTTGTTGTTGAAGGCGTTGCAGCGGTTCTTCGCCGCCCCGCCGATGCCGAATCTGCGAGTGCCCACCCCGTAATTGCAGGACTGACTCTAGACGGGGCTGCGCCCCGGACCCCACGCGGGCGCTTATGGGGCGCCACCGCCCCTCGCTGCACCCACGGGCCGCGCATTGTCGCGCGGCTCGGAAGTTGCGTTCTGGCTCACAAGCCTCCGGCCTCCTGCCTTCCACCTTCGCCAAGGCTTCGGCGGACAAGCCTGCCTCCTGCCTTCTGCCTCCTGACTTCTGACTTCTCGGGTGTTTCACTCGACGTCTGGTGTATCGTGGTGGCTCAGCTCCGGCTTGTCATCGTGTCATTTCGTCCGCATGCTCGCATCTGGAGGGTGTTCCCCATGTCGCTTATCCGACTCGTGCCGACCCGCGCGCTCCTCACCCTGTTGCTGCTGCTCGGTCTGACATCTCCCGGGCTGGCCACTGCACAGAACCAGCCGCCGACTCCAGATGAAAACCAGGACCAGACGGCCGAGGGTGAGGACGCCGAGGACGAAGACACCGGCCGCCGCTCGCGACGGGACCGCGATCGGGAAGGCATCCAGCCCTACGACGAGGTGATTACCGACCAGGCGGAGACCGACGACGGGGTCTTCACGGTGCACCAGCTCGACAACAAGGTCTTCTACGAGATCCCGGAGGCCGAGCTCGGGAGAGAGTTTCTCTGGGTCAGTCAGATCGCCCGAACCACCCAGGGCGTCGGCTATGGTGGGCAGGCGCTCGGCAACCGCGTTGTGCGATGGGAGCGACGTGGCGAGCAGGTGCTGCTCAAAAGCGTGTCCTATGCGATCGTGGCCGACGCGGATGAGCCGATCGCACAGGCAGTCGAGTCGGCGAACAACGAGACAATCGTGAAGGCGTTCGACATCGAGGCGGTGTCGGAGGCCGGTGCGCCGGTCATCGACGTGACGTCGCTGTTCAACACCGAAGTGCCCGAGTTCAGCGCGCGGTCGCGTCTGCAGGCGCGTGCGTTCGCTCGCGACCGGTCGTTTGTCGAAGACGTGGTGTCGTTCCCCGAGAACATCGAGGTGAAGGCCACACACACCTATACCGCGCCGCAGCCGTCCGGCACGCAGAATAGGCCGCGCGTCCAGGCCCGGCGCGGCATGCGACCCGGCAGCGCCACCGTCGAGCTGCACTACAGCATGGTGAGGCTGCCCGAGGTGCCGATGCAGCCCCGGCTCTTCGACGAGCGGGTCGGTTACTTCTCGGTGCGCCAGATCGACTACGGCCGCGACGAGCACCGGTCGCCGACTCGCCGCTTCGTAACCCGGTGGCGGCTCGAGAAGCAGAATCCGGAGGCCGCCGTGTCCGACCCGGTGAAGCCGATCACCTACTGGATCGACCCGGCCACCCCGACCAAGTGGGTGGAGTTCATGAAGCAGGGGGTCGAGGCGTGGCAGCCGGCGTTCGAGGAGGCCGGGTTCAGCAACGCGGTGATCGCCCGTGAAGCGCCGTCGCCCGAGGAGGATCCCAACTGGAGCCCCGAAGACGCGCGCTATTCGGTCATCCGCTGGCTGCCGTCGACCACCGAGAACGCCTCTGGGCCGCACGTCCACGACCCGCGCACCGGCGAGATTCTCGAGACCGACATCCAGTTTCATCACAACGTCATGAACCTGGTGCGCGACTGGTATTTCGTGCAGGTGGGCCCCCTCGACCCGCGGGCACAGAGCCTGCCGCTTCCCGACGAGCTGATGGGCGAGCTGCTCGCCTATGTCGTCACCCACGAGGTCGGCCACACCCTCGGCTTCCAGCACAACATGAAGGCCAGCTCGCTCTATCCGCCCGAGCGGCTTCGCGATGCGGACTGGGTCAAGACGATGAGCCACACGCCGACCCTGATGGACTACTCGCGGTTCAATTACGTGGCGCAACCAGAGGACGGCATCGCGGTCGAGGACCTCATCCCGAAGATCGGTCCCTACGACAAGTGGGCCACCAAATGGGGGTACGCGCCGATTCCGGGCGCTGCGAGCGCCGACGACGAGAAGGCGACGCTCGACGAGTGGGCGCGCGAACAGGACGGCACGGTGTGGTATCGCTTCTCGACACCCGGCTCACAAAACGCCGACCCCGGCCAGCTGACCGAGGCGGTTGGCGACGCAGACGCCGTGGCATCCACCACGCTCGGTCTGAAGAACCTCGAGCGCGTGGCGGCGATGCTGCTCGATGCCACCGACGCGCCCGGCGATCCCTACGACGACCTCGACGAGATCTATGGCCGCCTGGTCGGCCAGTGGGCGACCGAGATGAACCACGTGGC
>JASLOY010000596.1 GCA_030745255.1 Vicinamibacterales bacterium | reverse complement strand
GTCGCGTCCTCGCGCTTTAGCGGCCGAGATCGCGTCGAAGACAACAGCAGCCGGGTCGGCGCCAGGACGCGCCCGGACGAAATCGGCCTCCACACGCTTGGCCCAGACCTCGAGCTGCTCGACAGCGGCCGCCCGAAACGTGTCGGCGGCACAGATCACCGGCCGCTCGCCGGACAGGGTCAGAAGTCTCGCCAGGCGTCCCACCGTGGTGGTCTTGCCGGTGCCGTTGACGCCGACGACCAACACGACGCGGGGACGCGCCACGGTGATCGGCGCCGGGGCCGTCGCCTCGAGCAAGCCAAGAAGCTCACGCTTGACAACCGCGCCCAGGTCCGCGTTGCCGGCTTCGTCCCGTACCGCGGCGAGCAATTGCGTCGTGGCGGACACGCCGATGTCGGCTTCGATCAGCAACTCTTCGAGGGCATCCAGCGTGTCGATCGACGTTGTGGCAGCCACCACGCCGACACCAGACGGGTCCGCTCGGTTTGGGACAAGGCGGTCAAAACGTCCAACTAGCTGGTCGGTCGTGCGCCTGAGACCGACACGGAGCCGTTCGAAGACACTCACAGCTCAACTATCTCACAGGAGCCGACTACCCCCCATCAGACTCGAAGCGCTGTCGGCGGAGCATCAGCTCCTCGACAGCCGCCCTCGCCCTGGTCTTGCCCGCCAGGACCGCCCCCATCTGTGATGAAATTGGAAGATCCACGTGATGGCGTCGTCCCAGCTCCAACGCCGCCTCGGTGGTTTTGACGCCTTCGGCGACCGTCTGCATGTCGGCCAGGATCTCGCCAAGCGAGTGCCCACGGCCCAGCTCGACGCCTACGTGTCGGTTGCGACTGAGGTCCCCCGTGCACGTCAGAATGAGGTCGCCAAGCCCGCTCAATCCAGCCAGCGTCTCGCGTTGGGCACCCATGGCACACGCCAGCCGAGATATCTCCGCCAGGCCGCGGGTGATGAGTGCCGCCAAGGCGTTCGGACCCAGGCCCAACCCTTCGACGACGCCGGCCGCAATGGCGATGACGTTCTTCATCGCGCCACCAACTTCAACTCCCGTCACGTCGTCGCTCGCATAAAGTCTGAAGTAGGGCGCTCTGAAATCCTCCTGGACCGTCGCCGCCACGTCCGCATTGCGGCTCGCCACCAGAACGGCCGTCGGCGCCGACCGAGCGAGCTCGGCCGCAAAGCTCGGTCCCGACAGCACGGCCACCGGTTGGGACGCGCCCAGCTCCTGCTCGATAACTTCGGACATACGGTTCAGGGTGCCGAGCTCGAACCCTTTCGTGCCACTGACGATCGTCACGCGCGGAGCCAACAGTGGGGCGACGAGACGCACCAGCGCGCGAGTACCGTGCGATGGTACCGCTGAGACCAGGCACTCAGTCTCTCCCACCGCCTCCTCGAGCGATGCCGTCGGCTCGACCGACGGTGGTAGCGAGACACCCGGCAGATACGTCTCGTTGCTGCGCTCCTCACACAGCCGTGCCACAAGTGCCGGATCGCGCGCCCAAAGCCGCACCGACTTGTCCAGACGGCCCAGATGAATCGCCAGCGCGGTTCCCCAGCCCCCGGCGCCAAGCACGGTGACGTGCCTCATCGAGTCTCTCTCATCACGGTAGTCGGTCTCGAATTGTCCAGATCATGAGTTTGCGTCTTCCCTGCGGGTCGCACCGTGAGACCCGCGTGACGCGACCGCGTGGCTTGGAGGCCCCGGTCTTGAAAACGGTCGCATTCGGCCGCCGATGCATCCCACCAAGGGCGGCGCTGGGCTCTTGCTCAGCGGGGTCAAATACTTCCGGTATGCTCCCTCCTCGCAAAGGGCGGAGCGAGCGCGACCCTACTCAGCGAGCCCTCGGTGCGTGACCGTGTTCATGACCCGGGCCACTCAGCAATTCGCACGTCGCCCCATTTGATGCTCGGTTCCGGACTGCAGCCGACCGAGGTTCGAGCGATGTCGAAACACCACCAGGACGGCGGCACCGACCGCAGTGACCATGGCCGGCATCTCACCGTTGGTGAGATACACCAGCCCAGGCAGCGTCACCACCCCGAGCAATGAACCGACCGAGATGTAGCGGGTCATCCAGACGGCCACGCCAAACACCCCGGCCGCGAGCACAGCGGCAAGCGGGGATAGCAGCGTGAAGACCCCAAACGTGGTGGCCACGCCCTTCCCTCCTCTGAACCGAAGCCAGACCGGATAGACGTGTCCAACGATAGCGCCCCCGCCAACTGCTGCGGTGGTCGTCGCATCCGCGCTGATCCCACTGGCGAACAGTACGGCCGCACACCCCTTACAGACATCAAGCGCCAGCACCGTTAGCGCAATCGACGTGCGTCCCACGCGCAGGACGTTTGCCGCACCGAGATTCCCGCTGCCCACCCGGCGTACTTCGGCACCGCCCAGCAGCAGCGCGAA
>JASLOY010000595.1 GCA_030745255.1 Vicinamibacterales bacterium | reverse complement strand
TGGAAGTTGGCTTTGACGCGTTTGGCGCTTTGCCAGTCGACGCCTGCATATGGGTCGTCGATCTGCCATGTAGGGCCGCAACCGCCGAGCAGGGCGATGGCGACCACGCCAAAGATGGGGCTGGCAAGCGTTCGTCTATGCAGCTCCAAGGATTCCTCCGCTGAGTAGCATTGGTTGTGACGATGCGTTCTGTCGAGTGGCCGCGAGAATAGTCAGGTCATTGGTGCCGGACGAACGATAGTCCAGCGGCCGTCAGCGGAGCGCCGGCAGACGCGGCAGACGCCAGCGCGACCACAGGAAGGCGCACTTGTCGGTGGGCGCTCCGGGCTTCTGGTAGTAAGCGGTGAAGATACTGCCGTCGGCCAGCTCGACCGACGACGGATAGCCGAGATCGTCATCGGGACCGTCGTCGCGCAGGGTCAGGTCGTAGTCCCAGCTGGCGCCGCCGTCGCCGCTGATCATCACCCGCTGTCCGAAGGGCTCCAGGCGCCGTCCGTAGACCGCGACCAGGGCGCCGCTGGAGTGGGCCAGCAGGTGGGGTGGCGACCCGTGGAAGGCCAGCGGCACTGCCGGGCTCCAGGTTCGGCCGCCGTCGGTCGACTCGGTGTGGACGAGAGAGAAGTGCACGTGCCCGATCTGCTCGAGGCGCGGTCCGGCCGGGGCATCCTCGAGCCGGATCAGCCCGACGAGCTTGCCGTCGGCCAGTTGGGCCACGTGCGGTTCGTGGTAGCTGCCCTCCTGTGTGCCGGGGATCAGCGGTACCGAACCGAGGCGCTCCCAGGTGCGGCCGCCGTCGGCACTGCGCACCGCGACGATGCCGCCGATGCCGGCCTTGAATCCCGCCATATCGGTGAGGAACTCCTTACCGAAGTAGAGAAGCTCGCCGCTGGCGAGACGGATGGGGCCGTGGGGCGCGGTGACGGGAACGCGGATCGGGTCACCCCACGACTCGCCGAAGTCGCTGCTGAGGCGCACCCATGAGCCGACCCACCGCGACGCGTTGTCGTCGGTCATCCGTGCGAAGCCGGCTCGCCAGAGGGCTCTGGCCCCGCGGTCGCCGCCCAGGCGTTTGTCCATGAGGGCCTCGGCGATCCGGCGGTTGTCGATGGAGAACCACGACAGCAGCACCGTCGACCCGTCGACCCAGATGATGCCCGTGTCGCGGTCGTCCAGCGGCGAGTCGTGGGCCACCGTCGGGCCGGTCCAGGTGGCGCCGTCATCGGTGCTGCGCAGAACCACGCTGCGCCCGAAGGGACAGGGGTGTTCGTTGCGCAGCCCCGAGGCGGCGGCGAGCAGGACGCCGTCGGGCAGGCGGGTGACGGTCGGCCAGCCGAAGTAGCCGAAGAAGTCGTTGGGGAAGCTGGCAATGGTCCCGTGGGTGGCGTCGAGGACGGCGTCAGAGCAACGCAGGTTCATGATGTTCATCTCCATCGGGGGCAACGGTCTGCGCGCGTTGACATCGTTCGGCCTCGCGACTCCCGCATTACGATCGCAACCCGAACACGGGACATCCCATCGGGGACGATGCCGAGATGGTGGTGGAGCATCAGACGGTGCATCCGGGCGGGAGGGGCCTTCTCACCTGGTGCTGCCAGTCATCCCTCGGAGTCGGCCGCAAGCGGTGTAGCTGCGGAACGCCCGCAAGAACAGGCACTCGGTGCCAGAGAAGCAACCGGGTAGATAGGTAACACTCTAGACCGGGAGAAGCAACCGGGTAGATAGGCAACACCTTAGACCGGGCACATGGGTAACAACACTTTCTCTGGGTCGCCGGCAAAGTCCAGGAGAGGGCCGTAAGTAGCTGTAAATGCATACCATACGATGGATCAGACGGCTTCACCGGTGGCGCTGCGATGGGTGATTCGCCGGTGTGAGTCGAAGTTCTGAACCAATCGGTGTATCCGCTCGCAGGTCATCTAGTCCGTATCCAAGCGTGAATTGAGACTTTGATCTGTACAAAAAGACCGGAAAGACTTACCGTGGTAGGAGTTAGCAGGATTCGGGCAGAATTCGCTAGTCCCACACGGAGGGCCTTTCCGGTGAAGAGAATATCGGTCAAACAGAGCCGCAGGAACACCGCACGACGTCGCCGCAAGGTGGAAGCGCGACATACCCGGGCGGGTCACTGGTCGAAACAATCGCAGCCGATGTTTGGCTCGGGCCGAGTGCACTACGAGGTCGGCGCGCAGACGGAAGCAATGAGCTACGGCGGCATCGCCGCCGTGCATCGCCTGGTGACGAAGTTGGGTTTGCCGAAGACGATCGACGCGGCGCTGCAATTGTTGAAAGTGCATCTGCCGTATCACGAGTCGGACCACGTGCTGAATCTGGCCTACAACGTGCTCTGCGGCGGCACGCGGCTGGAGGACATCGAGCGCCTGCGGCATGACACGGCCTATATGAATGCGTTGGGTGCCGAA
>JASLOY010000594.1 GCA_030745255.1 Vicinamibacterales bacterium | reverse complement strand
CACGTAGGCTACCTTGTCGAGCTCTTTGAGCTCCTGCATCACGAACGCACCCACCTCGTCAGTCGAAATCTCCTTCTCGGGACGCTCTTGCAGAACCGCCTCGACCCGGTCGGCAATCGCCTCGACAGCCGCAACCGTCACCGGCCGCTTCTCGCATGCCTTGAGCATACCGGCCGTCACCTTCTGCCGCTCGAATCGCTCGCGCGTCCCGTCCTTCTTCACCACCATATACGGAATCTCATCAATCCGCTCGTAGCTGGTGAACCGCCGTCCGCAGTCCTGGCACTCGCGACGGCGCCGGATGACCTCGCCTTCCTTGCTCTCTCGCGAGTCGACGACCTTGTCACCGAGGTGACCGCAGAATGGGCACTTCACCTATCCACCCCCCTCACGACCTGCTCGTCATCTCGTCATCGGCCGCCGCGGGCGCCGCAGGTCGCTGCCCACGTTCTGTCGACGGCGCGCTCCTGAGCGCTCCCGTTTCGATCCCATCGGACATCTCACCAGATGACGCCAGCCTCACGGCGCTTCGAAACGTCAAACCGTCGCGCGCCATCAGGACAATCCCGACCAGGGTCACCGGCCCAAACGACACGGCGTGCAGCACCAGTGCCGCACCGACCGCTGCGTCGACCGGCGCAGCATAGAAGCCGGTCACGCCGACCTGAAAGGCGGCATGGAATCCACCGACTCCGGCGGGAGTGGGCACCGCCACCCCCAGCACCATCAACACCATCAGTAGCAGCGACCCGCCCGGCGGCAACGCAATCCCAAAGGCGTGGCACACGCACCACGCCGAAACGCACACACACAACCACAACGGAAACGACCAGGCGAAGGCGCGCACGAACCGACCCGGTTGACGGGCAATGCCAAGACCGGCACTGAATCTGGTCACGAAACGCCCCACCGACGCCCCAATCCACAGCGGCAACCGACGCTCGACCTGCGCCACAACCGCAGCAACGCGGTCCGGCGAGCGGGCCGCGGCCACTATCACCCCCAACGCGATTCCGGCCCCAACCGCAGCAGCCAGCCCGCCCGTTTTGAGCGCGGCCAATACCTGTGGGTTGGTGTCCCGCAGATCGCCCACGAAGAACACCAGAAAGAACCCGAACAGAATCACCACGGCAAACAGGTCCAGCAGACGCTCCAACACGATCGTCGCCAGCGCCGCGCTCGCACTCAACCGCTCGCGCCGCGCCAGTAGATACGGCCGGAGGAGCTCACCCAACCGCCCCGGCAGTACGGCCGTTGTGGCGAAGCCGATGACGGTCGCTCGCGCCGCCGGGGCGAACCCGACCTGACCGATTGGCGCAAGGAGGCGCTGCCACCGTCCAACTCGCACCACATAGGACACCGCAATCGCGCCGAGGCCGGCGATCACCAGATCGAGTCGCGCGCGGCGGATCTCCGACCACACCGACGCGAGGTCCGCGCTCCGGAGAAAAAACGCCATGAGCGCGACAGTGAGCACGAGGATGAAGACGGTGCGAAGGTAGCCGCGCATATGACTTGACGATTCGACTCCAACCCCGTTTATGAGCCGGCCAGCATCAGGACCATGAGAGATGCGAAGCGGCGATTCTTTGACACGGCCGAGCCATGAGGTGCGGAATGGAATCATCCCGTTCGAGACAAGACCGGACGAGCGATTCGACTGTACTACAACGCCACCTGTTCGTCGTCAGCGTCCTGACATTTTCTCCCTTGCCGCGCGCGCACGTCTTCTGTAAGCTATGCGCTCCTATCGCTCGTGACGAGAAACGCCGTGACGTCTGCCCCCCCGCTCTTCGAAACTTCCCTCCTGGGTCTCACTCCACAGCGGCGCGGCAAGGTTCGAGATCTTTACGTCGTGAACGATCACCTCTTGATGGTTGCAACCGATCGCATCTCGGCCTACGACCTGGTGCTCGGGTCGACGATTCCAGACAAGGGCAGGGTCTTGACGCAACTCTCGGCGTTCTGGTTTGCGCGCACAAGCGACATCGTACAGAATCACTTCGTTTCGACGACACCCGACGACTACCCCGACGTCTGTCGCCCCCACGCCGACCTGCTGCGCGGTCGGTCGATGCTTGTGCGGCCGACCGAACCTGTACCGGTCGAGTGTGTCGCCCGCGGATACCTCGCTGGTTCTGGCTGGGCCGACTACCAGCGCACAGGGGCGGTGTGTGGTGTCTCGCTGCCAGCCGGACTGCGGCAATCGGACCAGTTACCAGTACCGATCTTCACACCGGCCACCAAGGCCACGAGCGGTCACGACGAGAACATCACCGAGGCGCAGGCTGCCGAGCTCGTTGGGCCCAAGCTGATGGCCAACCTACGAGATCTGACGATCGCCCTGTACGCGCATGGCGCCGCGCACGGGGGTCATGGGATCGATGGTGTGCACCTCGGTGCGCATCACCTCACCGACTT
>JASLOY010000593.1 GCA_030745255.1 Vicinamibacterales bacterium | reverse complement strand
CGAATACGAGCTGCCGGCGCTCGAGCCGATTCTCCAGGACAGCTACGGCGTCATCGCGTTCCAGGAACAGGTCATGCGGATCGCGAGTGATCTGGCCGGCTTCTCGATGGGCGACGCCGACGTGCTGCGCAAGGCGATGGGCAAAAAGAGCGCCGCAGTCATGCAGACGCAGCGCGACAAGTTCGTCCAGGGCGCGGTGGCCCGGAACGTTTCCAAGAAGCAGGCGACCAAGATATTCGACCTGATGGAGTTCTTCGCCGGCTACGGTTTCAACAAGTCCCACTCGACGGCCTACGCACTGCTGGCGTATCAGACGGCATATCTAAAGGCGAACTACCCCCGGCACTTCATGGCGGCGCTGCTGACCATCGAGGCGCACAACACCGACAAGCTGGCGCTGTACCTGGGTGAGTGCCGCGACATGGGCGTGCCGGTCCTGCCCCCGGACGTCAATGCCAGCGAGATGACGTTCAAGGTCAGCCCCGAGGGGCTGCGCTTCGGACTCGCCGCGGTGAAGAATGTGGGCGAGGGCGCGATCACGTCGATTCTCGACGCTCGCGAGCAGACCGGGCGCATCACGTCGCTTTTCACGCTCTGCGAGGACGTGGATCTGCGCCTCGTGAACAAGCGAGTGCTGGAGAGCCTGGTCAAGGCCGGTGCCTTCGACTTCAACGAGACGCACGGGACAAGCCATCCGGCGATGCGCAGGGCGCAGCTGGTCACGGTGGTGGATCGCGCGCTGGAGCATGGGGGCCGGCTCCAGCGAGACCGGGATCGCGGGCAAACCCAGCTCTTCGAGTCGCTGGACCCCGTCGGCGGCACCGGTGGCGATGTGAAGCTGCCGGATGTGTCTCCGTGGTCGGAATCCGAGCAGCTCACCTACGAGAAAGAGGCGCTGGGACTGTATTTGAGTGGACATCCAATCGACGCCTATCGCGATCAGCTCGAAGCCGCCGGGGCGCGGTCCATCGCGTCACTCGAGGCCGGCAAGCTCGAAGTGTTGGTGGGCGGCATCATCAGCGGGTATCGCCCACTCAAGACCAAGCGCGGAGCCCAGATGGCGGTGCTGACGCTCGAGGATCGGGACGGCAGCCTCGAGGTCGTGGTGTTTCCCAAGACCTTCGAGCGTTGCGGTCCCGTGCTCGCGGCAGACCGCCTCGTGTTGGTCGCCGGCAAGCTCGACAAGGATGAAGAGGCTGCCCGTTTGATGGCCGACGAGGTTCGTCCGATCGAAAGTCTCAGCGACTCGGTCGGGCGAACCCTGTCGATTCGGCTCACGTCGGGGCGTCACGACCGTCGGACACTGCAGGCTCTGGCCGATCTCTTTCGGGTGCACCGCGGGCCAGGGCCAATCCGACTGCAACTCGACCTGACCGAGCGCACACCGCCGCTACGGGTCCAAGCCCGCCTGACCGATGTGCGCGTGCGCCCATCTGAGCATCTCGCCCAGGCTGTCGAGCACATCTGCGGCGCAGGAACGGTGTCGTGGTCGTGAGCGCCCCCACGCTCGCCTTCGAGGAACCGATCGCGGTGCTGCTCAGGGAGGTCGAAGCCTTGAGCCTGATGCCACGGACGCCCGCCCGGCAGCAAGAGATTGACGTCTTGCGTACCAGGGTCGCGCAGACGAGACAGGAGATCTACAGCAACTTGACACCGTGGCAGCGTGTGTTGGTCGCCCGCCACCCGACACGCCCTCACACCCTCGATTACATCACTCGGCTGTTCACCGATTTCACCGAGATTCATGGCGACCGCCGGTTCGGGGACGATGCCGCCATCGTTACCGGTTTCGCCCGGTTCGGTGGCGAACCGGTGCTCGTGGTTGGTCACCAAAAGGGCCGGAGCACGGCACAACAGGTGTATCGCAACTTCGGATATGCACGTCCGGAGGGGTATCGCAAGGCCTTACGCGCGATGAAGCTGGCCGAAAAATTCGACCGCCCGATAATCGCGTTCATCGACACGCCCGCTGCGTTTCCCGGAATCGAGTCGGAGGAGCGCGGTGTTGCCGAAGCCATTGCCCATAACTTGCGGGAAATGGCGATGCTATCGGTGCCGGTTGTCGTCGCCGTGACCGGCGAAGGAGGCAGTGGCGGCGCGCTCGGCCTTGCGGTGGGCGACTGGATCCTGATGCAGGAGTACGCCGTCTACGGCGTCATCCCTCCGGAAGGCTGCGCGGCGATTCTCTGGCGGGACCCGGCCCGCAAAGTCGACGCTGCCGATGCGCTCAAGGTCACCGCATCGGATCTAATCGGGCTCGGCGTCATCGACGAAGTGGTGCCGGAGCCGCTTGGCGGTGCGCACACCGATCCTACCGAGGCGATCAGCCTGCTGGGTCCGGCACTGTCTCAGGCCGTACGGGTCCAGACCACCGCGCCATCAGACCTACGGTTGCAGCAGCGGCACGATAAGTTCCGTCGGCTCGG
>JASLOY010000592.1 GCA_030745255.1 Vicinamibacterales bacterium | reverse complement strand
ACGATATACGCGGTCGCCAACAGCACGCCGTAGCTGTAGATGCTGACCGGGCCCAGCTCAAACAGAAGTGGATACATCGCGGCTCACTACGAACATGTCCAGTATAAGCAGACAGGCGCCCACCGTGATCGCCGAGTCGGCCACATTGAACGCCCAGAAGTGGTAGGTCCGCCAGTAGACGTCGACGAAATCGATGACATATCCGGCCGTTGCACGATCGATCAGGTTGCCCACGGCGCCGCCCAGGATCAGCGCCAGACCCGCTCGGGTCAGCGTCTCCCGCGAACCGACGCGTGAGGCGAAGATGCCGATTGCAGCCAGGGCCACCAACGCGATGACTGTCATCAGGAGCTGCTTGAAGCCAAGGTCAACGGCGTTCAGGAAACCGAACGCCGCGCCGGTGTTTCGCACGTGCACCAGGTTGAGGAAACCCGGCACGATCTCGATGCTGTCGTGAAGCGCGATCTCGCTTCGGACCAGCAGCTTGGTGAGCTGATCGAGAATCAGGACGCCCACAATAATCGTCCCCATGACTCCACGGGTCATGACGCCGGCCGACGCGGGGGGCCTCTCGGAGGTCGGTCGTACGACCGTCGCCGTTTGAGATTCGGTGGGCATGGTGAGTCGTCCGCTCAGACGAGCGTGGACACGCTCTCGGACAGCGCGTCTCGGCAGCGGTCGCAGACCTCGGCGTCGGTCTCAGTCTCGGGTTCGTTCACGGGCGCTGCCGCGGGCCGTACCCAGCGCCAGCACCGTGGGCACTTGGCGGCCTCGACGCGCCGCGCTGCGATGCGGGCCGCGCCGGACGGCTCGCTATATACGGTCCCGTCTGCGGCGTCACCACCTGGCGCGCCGGTGGCGAGCGTCACCTCTGAGGTGATGAACAGCATCGCCAGATCGTCGCGATGTCTCTCGAGCAGCTGGGCCAGCTCGCCGTCGACGAACAAGGCCACCGTCGCTTCGAGCGACGTGCCGACCACCTTGTCCTGTCTCAGCCGTTCGAGCTCGCCGTTCACCGCGTCCCGCACGCTCAGCAGCCGGGTCCAGCGGGCGATGAGCTCATGGTCAACCAGGGCGTCGATGCCGGACGGAAAGTCGGCCAGGTGCACGCTGTCGGCGTCGGCGCCCGGCAGGTTGCGCCATAGCTCGTCCGCCGTAATCGGCAAGATCGGCGCGACCAGCCGGGTCAGCCCGTCGACGATCGTGTGTATCGCCGTCTGTGCAGACCGTCGAGCGTCGGCGCCGGGCGCGAAGGTGTAGAGCCGGTCCTTCGAGATGTCCACGTAGAAAGCGCTCAAGTCCACCGTCAAGTAATTGTTCAATGTGTGCACGACCGTCTGAAACTCGTATCGATCGTAGGCGCGCAGCACGCGGGCCGCCACTTCGCCGTAGCGGGCCACCGCGTAGCGGTCCACCTCGTTCAGCCGGTCGAGCTCCAGCCCGTCGGTCGCCGGGTTGAAGTCGTACAGATTCGCGACCAGAATCCGCAGCGTATTGCGGATCTTCCGGTAGGCTTCAATGATCCGCGCAAGAATGTGCGGGCCAAGCCGTACTTCCTCCTGGTAGTCGACCATCGCCACCCAGAGGCGCAGCACCTCGGCGCCGCTCTGCTTGATGATCGTCTGTGGCTCGATGGTGTTGCCGACCGACTTCGACATCTTGCGGCCCGCTTCGTCCACCACGAAGCCGTGGGTGATCACCTGTTTGTAGGGCGCCGCGTTGCGAGTGCCCAGCCCGACCAACAGCGAGCTGTGGAACCAGCCCCGATACTGGTCGCTGCCCTCCAGGTAGACGTCGTAGGGCCACACGAGCTCGGGGTGGTCGCCCAGTACGCCTTCGTGGCTCGACCCCGAGTCGAACCAGACATCGAGAATGTCGCGTTCGCGCTCGAACTCCGCGCCGTCGCACTTCGGGCACCGCAAGTCCGGCGGCACGAATTCGGTGATGTCGCGCTCGTACCAGGCATCGGCACCATGTTCTGCGAACACGGTGGCCGCGCGGTCGATCAGGCCGCTCGTCAGCACCGCCTCCCGGCAGCCCGTGCAGTAGACCGCCGGAATCGGGACTCCCCACGACCGCTGGCGCGAGATGCACCAGTCAGGCCGGTTGGCCAGCATATTGTGAATCCGCTCTTCGCCCCAGGCGGGAAACCACTCCACCTGCGTGACCGCGGCCAGCGCCCGTCTACGCAGGTCGCGCGTGTCCATGGCGATGAACCACTGCCACGTGGCTAGGAAGATCACCGGATGCTGACACCGCCAGCAGTGCGGGTAGGTGTGGTCGAGCGGCTCGCTGTGCCACAGGCGTCCTCGGTCGGCCAGCGCCGCCTCCACCTTCGGGTTGGCGTCGAAGACCTTCTCGCCCCCGACGATCTCGACGTCGTCGTCGAACCGGCCCGAAGGCCCGACCGGAGCATAGATCTCCAGATCG
>JASLOY010000591.1 GCA_030745255.1 Vicinamibacterales bacterium | reverse complement strand
CCGCAGCCGCTTCGCACACCGGGGCGCTGGCGGGCGCCGACGACGTCTACGAGGCGGCCCTGCGACGGGCCGGCGTTCTGCGCGTGGACACGATCGAGGATCTGTTCGATGCCGTCGAGCTCAATGCCCTCTATACCCGTTTCCTCGATTTCAACAGGCGCGCGGTCGTCTGGGCGCGGGCGCAAGGGAAGCCGTTGGTCGGCAACGCTGATGTCCACCGTCTTGGTCAGCTCGGCACCACCTGGTCGCTCGTGGATGCGGAGCCGGACCCCGACGAGATCTGTGCGGCCATCAAAGCGGGTCGCGTCGAGTTGCGGACCACACCGATCTCGGTCGCGCGGTTGGTGTACAACCTGGCGACCGTCATGCCCAGCGGCATCCTGCACGCATTTGGTGTCGGTCGTGGCGGGTGACGGGCGGCAGGCGATCCGCGCTCGGCTCCTGAGGCGCCGCGTGCTAGCTCAGTCGCTTGGCGATCCGTCCAGCAGTGGTTCGAGCGGCACGAGCGCGGCGCCGTTCTCGGTGCAGACGGCGTACCGGCTGTTCTGGCTGGCATACATCGACACGCCCGCATACTCGCCGCCGGCGTCCAGGACGTAGAAGTTCACCCCAAAGTTCGGTAAGCCGCGGCTGTTGAGGAGCCGTCGTTCGATCGTGTTCTCCTGGATGCGGCGGAGACCGGCCAGCCCGGCATCCTTCGGGTTCATCCCTTGCCGCAGGTATTCGACGATGAGAAACGACGTCAGATTGTAGAGGTTCGCCTCGCCCCTGCCGGTTGAGCCGGCCGCGCCGACCGCGTTGTCGAGGTAGAGTCCAGCGCCCAGAATTGGCGAATCGCCGACACGGCCCGGGATCTTCCAGGCGAGACCGCTCGTGGTCGTCACGCCGCAGATCTGCCCGGCCGAATTGATGCCATTGCAGTTGATCGTCCCGTGGACCTCGTCGTCCCGGTACTCACCGTCGAGCCCGGCAGCGAGCCGCCCAATCTCCACGTCGCGTCGCGCGATCTCCCGGTCCGGGTCCAGGTAGTGTTGCGGGTCGGTCCGCCGCTTCCAGTCCAGCCACAGGCGTCGCGAGCGGTCGGTGTTGAGATCGTCCTCGATTTCAAACCCCAAGTTGCGCGCGAACGCCTGCGCGCCGGGGCCGACCAGCAGGTGGTGGTCGGTCTGTCGCATCACTGCTTGCGCGACGCTCGAGGGGGTGCGTACTCCTTCGAGCGCGGCGACCCCGCCGGCGCGACGCGTTGGGCCATGCATACAGCAGGCGTCGAGCTGCACGATGCCGTCGGCATTGGGTCGCCCCCCGTAGCCGACGCTGGCGTCTTCCGGGTCGAGCTCAATGATGTTGACCCCGGCGACGAGCGAGTCGAGTACGTCGTCGCCTGCGGCGATTCGTCGGAACGCCAGCTCGACACAGGTCTCGGTGCCGCCGTTGCGAAACCGGTTGCCGTTGGCCGACGAGATGACGACCGGCTTCGCCGACTGGCGTGTCAGCACGGCCGGGGCGCGGCCAAACGCCTGGCGCGGTGCGGCGGCCGCCAATCCCGCAGCGGCGCCCGCGATGACGAATTCGCGACGGTTGACTCTGGTCATGGCACTCTCCTACGTTGGCCCGGTATGGTAGCAGGACCGGGTGGCGACCCGGCGATGTCGCAGGCCCTGTAGCGTGAGGCCCGTAGCCCCTAGCCTGAACGGTAGCCTCTAGCCCGTAGCCCGCGAGCAGTTCAAGGCGTCACGATCCGTTGAATCGTCCACACGATACCGGTTGCCGCGATGACGAGCGAGGCCGGAATCACGACCCAGCGTCGATACCAACGCTGGCGGTGCACCTGAAAGACGGCACCGAAGGCGAGCCCGATCACGGTCAACTGGCCCCCCTCGACCCCGACGTTGAACGACAGCAGCGCGGTGACGAACTCGGACCGGGGCAACCCGAGCTCGGCCAGCACGCCGGCAAAGCCCATCCCGTGAAGCAGGCCGAAGCTGAAGACGAGGACAACCCGCCACGGGCGTAGTTCGCGCGTGACCAGGTTCTCGATCGCAACATAAGCAATGGACAATGCGATGAGCGGCTCGACGACCGCCGGCGACAGCGCGAACACCCCATAGATTGTCAGCCCGAGCGTGATCGTATGGGCGACGGTGAATGCGGTCACCTGCAGCAAGATCGGCTTCAGCCGTGTGCTCAGCAGGAAGAGCCCGAGCACGAACAGGATGTGGTCCAGCCCCTTTGGCAGAATGTGGGTGTAGCCGAGCTGGAGGTACTGTCCGGAGACTTGCAGCCGGGTCATCGGCTGAAGATTGGCGAGCACGAACGGCTGGCTGCGCTCGCCGGTCATCAGCCAGCGGGTTACCGTGTTGCCCCGGTCGATTGACAGGGTCAGCGGGTACTGGTCCACCACCAGGCCGTAGGCAAATTGGAAGCGCTCGCCACCCTCC
>JASLOY010000590.1 GCA_030745255.1 Vicinamibacterales bacterium | reverse complement strand
GGGTGAGATAGGCCTCCATCAGCCGGTTTCGCCTAGCCGCTGTGAGATCCACATCGAGGCTCTTCGCCGCGTAGATCAGAGCATCCTCTGTGACCAGCCAGAAGTCCTTGTGTCGGCCCATCAAGCTACGCAGCAGGCTGTACTGGAGCTGTTTCGAGCGCCACAGCTGGGCCAGCGCGTTGCCGCTGCCGGGGAACAGCTCCTCACAGAGCGCCGTCACCGAGAAGACGTCGAACAGCGTCCCATAGGCATCAAAGGCGAATGCTTCTATTCGCTCGAGGCGCTCGGCTGGCTGGGCGGCCGAAGCCACACTCGGTGTCGACTCGACAGCCGCGATGGCGCTCACTGCCTTGATGAAGTCTCTGCGGTCGGCCTCCATATCCCCTCCTCAGGCTCGGGTCGGGGCATTTCGGCCCCTACCGCGTCACCAGCGGCGCTGTGCGGTGCACGGCGCGATGCAGCCAACGTTACCGCAAAGCCCGAGTGGGCCGCCCACGGATTTTGCACTGCGGAGTTGCGAAACAGCCGAGCCTAAGCGATCATTGGCGCATCCGGACACCGGCAGCCATTCGTGCCCAAGGAGGACCAGATGAGTCATCGCCGTCTTGCAGCCTGGGTGAGTGTGATCGCGATCGGGTGGCTGACGCCAGGCGCCTCGGCTCAGGCGCCGGGATCCACGGAGCCGGTCGCGGACCACACGGTGCCGCGCACGGCTGACGGCCGACCCGATCTGACCGGCTTCTGGACCACCCAGACTTTCACGCCGATGGAGCGCCCCGATTATTTGGGAGACAAAGCGTTCTACACCGAAGAAGAATGGACACAGCTGCAGGCACAGCTGACGGTCGAAGGCGCCGACCCGCTGGCCCGCAGCGTCATCACCATCGCCGACCCGGAAGAGCGGGCCCGCGTCCTCGACCAGACCCACCGCGACGAGACCTACGTCCACTACGACAACGCCATCTGGCTCGCCACCCGGGTGCCGAAGGGACTGTCCACACGCCGGACCTCACTCGTCACCGATCCGCCCGACGGGCGTATCCCGCCCCGCAACGACGCCGCCCAGGCGCGCGCGGCGGCCCGGCGCGCTGAGCGTGGCGACCGCGGGGCCTTCGACGGGTACGAGCTACGCCCGCTCAGCGAGCGCTGCATCGCGTATGGCTACAACGGGCCACCGCTGCAGCCCCCCGCCTACAACGACATCCACCAGTTTTTCCAGACACCCGACCACGTTGTGATCTTCACCGAGCAGAACAACAACCCGCCGCGGATCGTCCCGCTCGACGGCCGACCGGTCATCTCCGACAAGATCCGGATGTATCCCGGCGACTCGCGTGGCCGGTGGGAAGGCGACACGCTGGTGGTCGAGAGCAGCCACTTCAACGATGAGACCGCCTGGCAGGGATCGAGTCGGCATCTCACGGTCGTGGAACGCTTCACGCGCGTGTCGGCCGACCGAATTCAATACACGTTCACCGTCGAAGACCCGAACACCTGGGACCAGCCCTGGAGCGCCGAGATCCCGATGATGGCCACCGAGGGCCCGATGTTCGAGTACGCCTGTCACGAAGGCAATCACGACCTCCGGCACATTCTGGAGGTGTATCGCAACATCGAACGGCAGGAGGCCGCCAGCCAGTAGGCGCGCTCATACGGGATGAACGCCCGGCGGGACCCGCCGGGAGCCGTCTGGAGAACCAGGCATGACCACACGCACACTCGCATCCTTTTGCACCGGCGTCCTTCTCGCGCTCGCGACCTCGGCCGGTGCGCAGACCGACGTTGGCGACGCAGAGGTGACGTTCACCAAAGACGTTGCCCCCATCTTCCAGCGCTCGTGTCAGAGCTGCCATCGCGTCGGGTCGATCGCGCCGATGTCGCTGCTGACCTACGAAGAAAGCCGACCTTGGGCCCGTTCCATCCGGCAGAAGGTGGCACAGCGGGAGATGCCTCCCTGGTATATCGAGCGCAACATCGGTATCCAGAAGTTCGTGGACGACCCGTCGCTCACCGACGAGGAGATCGCCACGATCGTGGCCTGGGTCGACGGCGGCACCCGTCGCGGCAATCCAGCCGACATGCCTCCGCCACGCGTATTCGCCGAATTCGACGACTGGCAGATGGGCGAGCCGGACCTGGTCGTCGCCTTGCCGGAACCGATTGTCGTGCCCGCCGAGGCGCCCGACTGGTGGCTCAACATCGAGACCGAGCCGCTGGATCTGACGGAGGACCGCTACATCAGGGCGGTCGAGTCGAGACCCTCGCTTCCGGGGGCCGACAAAGTGGTGCACCACGCGGTCACGTATATGGTCTCCCCGGACGACGAGCGCGGGTTCCTCAACGAATATGCCGTTTTCGGGCAGTGCATTCCGAATGGCGCGGATGAATGACAGTTGCGGCTCGAGCTGCGACAACACTTTAGCCATGGTTGCCTTTCTCGTGATCATTTCTTCTTCGCGGCTGTTGCGAGGCGG
>JASLOY010000058.1 GCA_030745255.1 Vicinamibacterales bacterium | reverse complement strand
TTAACTTTGGTTAACGGATGCTATGGTTAATAATTGTTAACGAATTGGTCGGAGGTGGCTTATGCGCGTGCTCCTCGTCGAAGACGATCCCGCGACCTCGAAAAGCGTCGAGATGATGTTGTCCTCCGCCGGCATGGTGGTCGACGCCACGGTCGAGTCGCTCAGCCTGATGCCGACCCTGCTCGAGCTAGCCGGCGTCGCAACGCCGGAAGGAGCACAGGGGCAGAGTCTGCTGCCGCTGGTCGTCAGCCCCGACGACCCGACGTCACTCGGGTGGGTCGACCGGCCGGCGTTCAGCGAGCGCAAGCGGATGGCCAGCCTCCGCGAACGCGCCGACTACGACGTCGACCAGTACTCCGTGGTGGTCGACGGTTGGAAGCTGGTGCGGAACGTCGACCCGCCGGAGGGCATGGCGGAGTTCGAGCTCTACAATCACCGCGAGGACCCGTTGAACCACAACGAGGTCTCGGCCGGGCATCCCGACATCGTCGAACGGTTGCAAGAGGAGCTCGCCGGCCGCTTGCGCTACGCCGAGGCCCGCACATTGCCAACCGACGAGGATGCCGCCGAAGGGCTCAGTCCGGAGGAGCTGCAACGGCTCCGCAGCCTCGGATACATCCGCTAGCCGGCCGGACGGGGGAATTTCAGTGGGTATTCTCGAAACAGCGATCGACCCGTGGGGACGCACGGTGCTTACTCACGTCGCCTGGAACATCCTCTGGGTGTCGGTCTTCGTGTTCGTCACATTTCTGGTGGCGCATGCCTCCTACATCATCCTGTCGGCCCACCGGGTCCGCCCCCAGGCTGAAGCCGACGTCCTCGAGGCGAAACATGACGACTTACCAAAGCGCATCAAGCGACACTCCTTCATGGCACGGCTGTTCCACTGGGTCATGGCTGGATCGATCTTCACGCTGCTCGGCACGGCGTTCTTCCCGATCATGGGCTGGCAGTTCGACTGGATCGGAATCCACTACACCGCAGGGCTCGTCCTGACCGGGTCGATCATCTATCACATCCTCCACACCACGTTCTTTCTCGATTTCTGGTCGATCTGGGTCGGTCCCAAAGACATACCGGAGTTCAAGGCCGAGATCCTGCGCGAGCGGGGTCACGAGGTCGCCGGCCCTCACTCGGCGAAGTACCCAATCGGTAACCGGCTGTATCACCTGGTGCTGACCTTCGTCGGGTGCACCGTCAGCCTGACCGGTGTCGTGATGATGTGGCGAATGGGTACCCCCTTCATCACGCCAAACCCCTACCTGCTGGGCGAGGGCACCTGGGGCTGGGTGTATGTGCTGCACGGCATGACCGGGCTGTCGCTCGCCGGACTCAGCGTCGCGCACATCATTTTCGGCGCGCGCCCAAAGAACTGGTGGCTGACCAGATCGATGCTTGTTGGTTGGGTCACGCGGCGTGAGTATCTCGAGCATCACGAACCGGCCCGGTGGCCGATCAGGGTCCGGGTGCCCAGGGAGACAGGAGTCAGGAGTCAGGAGACAGGCGAAGCTTGAGGGCCGCACCAACTTCCATTGAAGACACGGCGACGGTCGGTCAGCGTTGGCGGCCGAGAAGAAGACGGGCAGCGCCGACGAAACGGCGCCACACGAAGACACAGCTCGTCGAGACCAATATCAAGGTCGAGGTGGTCAGGGCGTCGATCGTCACGAGCCATCGACCGAATCCCGGCCAGATCGGCACCGCCATTGCCACGGCGGCCGCCAGCGCCGCCCAGTGGGTCGGTGTCAGCACCAACGGCGACGGCTCGGCCGCCCCGGCAAACCCTGTCATCGCCTGCAGCATGACGATGGCCTCTGCCGGAGACTCGGCCCGAAAAACGACCCACAGGAACAGCACCACCAGCAACAGATACGCGTGGCGAAGCGCGTCGGGCAGCCGGGCGAGGCGGGCGCCGAGCCCCAGCTGCTCGAGCGCCACCACCATCCCGTGCAGCACTCCCCAGGCCACCACGTTCAAGCCCGGACCGTACCAAAGCCCGACACACAGGAACAGCGTGACGAGTCGCCGGGCGTGCCCTACGCGGCCCACGGTGGTGGCCTCGAGCGACAAACCGAGGTAGCCGCGGCACCAGTCCATCAACGAGATATTCCAGCGGCGCCAGAACTCGGTGAGGGTGTCGGCTCCGTACGGCCACCGGAAGTTCTCGAACAGCCGGAAACCGAACATTCGCCCGAACCCGATCGCCATGTCGGCGTAGCCGGAGAGAGCGAAGTAGACCTGCAGGGCAAAGCAGACGGCCCCGAGCCAGGCCTGGAGCATGCCGAGCTCGCCCACCCGCGTGGCGAAGGCTGCATCGGCCGGCACGGCCAGGACGTTGGCGAGAAACACGACCTTGGAGAGACCGACCAGCCAGCGACGCACGCCGTAGGCGAAGGCGGCCATCGTCACCCGACGCTCGGCCAGCTGCGGGCCCATCTCGCTATACCGCACCAACGGTCCAGCGCAGAGCAGCGGGAAAAACATGAGATAGAGCGACGCCCGGATGGGGCTGACCTGGTGAGGCGTCTGCCCTCGGTAGACGTCGACCAGGTAGGAGATCGCGTGGCACGCGATGAAGGTCAGGCCAAACGGCGCCAACAGCTGGGGCACGGCGAACGACCGCGCGGCCAGACCGCCGGAGAGCGGCATGGCGTACTTGTAGACGCCCAGCAGCACCACGTTGCCGGTCACCGCGAGCGTGAGCAACGCTTCCGGCAGGGGGGTGGGTCGGGCGGCTGACGCACAGGCCCGACGCGCCCAGCCAATCGCCACCCCCGCGACATAGTTGAAGCCGACTGCTGCGGCAACCAGACGCGTAAAGGCTCCTGCGCCGCTGACGAGGAACACGAGGCTGCCGGCGAGCAGCACGGCGTTGGCCAGACTGAAGCGTTTGGCACCCGTCCGCCAACTCCGGGGCGTCACCGCCACGCCAAGGAAGAAGAGCGCGAGCAACAGCGGAAGGAATCGAAGAAGGAACGCGGAGTCGGTAAACAGCACGAGCGCATGAACATGTTACCCTTCCTCAGCTTCCGAGGAGATCGTCATGATGACTCGCACACTCCCTCTGGCCTCAACCGCCGTGGGGGCACTTGCCCTGTCGGCCCTGTCACTCGTCGGACCCGGCGTGGGCGCGAGCGCGGCGCAAAACGCGTCGGATGCCCGCGAGGCGATGCTTGCCCGCGCGGAGGCCGCCGAGCTCGACACCGAATATGCCCCACCGCCCGGCGACCCGCTGTCGCACCACACATCCGGCTTCGCCAAAACGCTTTGCTCGGCGGTCTTCGTGACCGGGCTGGATCCGGAGTTCGCGGCCGAGAACGTCGGGTTCTTCAGCTCGCCCTACGAAGAGCGTGCGCACGTGACCGCGGTCGAGGTCGATCGAGACAGCCGGCAGGTGCATCTCACGCTACCCGACGGTGTCGTGCGCACGGCCAAGTTCAACGGCGACCACGGCTGCGTCACGCTGCCTATCGGAGAAGACGACGTCTTCTTCGAGCCA
This sequence comes from Vicinamibacterales bacterium, assembly GCA_030745255.1. Taxonomy (GTDB): domain Bacteria; phylum Acidobacteriota; class Vicinamibacteria; order Vicinamibacterales; family UBA8438; genus NP936. The sequence continues at coordinate 8,240 of JASLOY010000058.1, read as the reverse complement.
GTCGACATCACGAGCACGCTGCCCGACCCGACGACACAACCGTGGCCGATGGGAGATGTGCTGCCAGACGGTCCGCTTCCTGAAGGCATCGACACCGCGAAAGTCGCCGAAGCGGTCGCCGCCGCGTTCGAACCGGCTGAGGGGATGACCGCGGCCCTCGTCATCACCCACAAAGGCCGCATCATCGGTGAGCGCTACGGCGACGGCATCACGATGCACACGCCGCTCGAGAGCTGGTCGATGGGCAAGAGTCTGACGGCGACCCTGATGGGCGTGCTGATCGAACAGGGTGTCTACGACCTCTGGCAACCGGCGCCGGTGCCTGAATGGCAGACCGCAGGCGACCCACGCCAGGCGATCCGGATCGCCGACATCCTGCGCATGTCGAGCGGTTTGCGGTTTCGAGGTGTCGCCGACCCCGACCTCGATCCGTCACTCGGCTACCCGGATCACCTGTATGTCTACACGGGGAGCGTCAACTCGTTCCAGTGGGCGGCGACCCGGCCGCAGCAGTGGCCGCCGAATGCCATTGGGCGATATCGCAACTCCGACCCGGTGCTGACCAACTACCTCGTCCGACTCGGCGTCGAGGGGCGGGGCGACGAATACTTGTCGTTCCCGCAGCGGGAGCTGTTCGACCGGATCGGCATCCGTGGCTTCGTGCTCGAAACCGACCCGTACGGCAACTATCTGCTGCAAGGCTACGAGCTGGCGCCGGCACGCGATTGGGCCCGGCTCGGCAACCTGTATCTGCGGGACGGCGTCTGGATGGGCGAGCGGATTCTGCCGGAGGGCTACGCCGAGTTCGTCAGCACGCTCGCGCCCGCCTGGGAGGCGGACGGCCGTCCGATCTACGGTGGCTTCTTCTGGATCAACGGCACGGGTACGTTCCCGGTGCCGCGCGAAGCCTACTACATGTCTGGAGCTGGCGGACAGACGACCCTGATCATCCCGTCGCACGATCTCGTCGTCGTGCGGCAGGGACACTATCGAGGCTCCCGCGCCGGCGGACGGGCACTGCGAAGCGCACTTGCGCTGTTGATGGAGGCCGTTCCGCCAAGCAACTAGCCCCTGCAGTGGGTCTTGTTGGTTTCGGTGCGGCGGCGGAGGAGCAGATGGACCGAGACCTGAGGTCGCCGAGCCGACGCCGCTTTCTGCAGGGTGTCGGGGGACTGGCGGCGATGGCCGCCGGCGGCGGCGCGCCACGTCAGGGCAACGCCGAACCGGGCGGCGGGGCCATTCCACTAGCTGGAATGGTTCGACAGTCGCCGCCGATTCGGATCCGCGCGGTCGACGCCTACCCCGTCTATATCAATCAGCGCTCTGACGGACTGCTCGATCCGCCCAGCTTCTCGTCAGACGACGATCCCCGCCGGTGGCGATACGGCGGACCGTTCGAACAGCTCCCATCAGCCATCATCGCCGTCATCAAGACCGACCAGGGTATCACCGGCTTCGGCATGGGAGCCGGCGGCAGTGCGGCGGTTGAGATTATCGACGGGCACCTGAAGCATCTGCTGGTCGACGCAAACCCGCTCAACGTCGAGCAGCTCTGGGACCAGATGTACAGCTCGTCGTTGTTCTACGGGCGTCGCGGACTGTTCACGATGGCGCTCAGCGCCGTGGACAACGCGTTGTGGGACATTGCCGGCAAGCACGCCGGTCAACCGGTGTATCAGCTGCTGGGCGGACAACCGCGCGACCGGATCGCGATCTACCAGAGCGGCGGGAACATTCCCCAGGCGCAGGCAGAGGGTATCCGCCATTTCAAGCTCTTCCCGCGTGTCGGCCCCGAGACTCCCGCTGACGCCATGGACCGCACGGTCGACCAGATCGTGACCGCGCGCCAGACGATGGGCCCCGAGGGCAACCTGATGATCGACTGCGTGTCGCGCACTGGCACCGTCGAGTGGGCGGTCGACTTCGCCGAACGGGTGCGGCCGGCCAACCTCTATTTCATGGAGGAGCTGCTCTCGCCGGACGACGTCTTCGGGTACGCCGAGTTGGTGCGGCGGATCGGTGGCGGCGGACCCGGTTGGACCAAGGTCGCCTGTGGCGAGCACGAGTACACCGAACACGGGTTCGAGGTGCTGACGCGTCTGGGCTCGGCCGAGGTGCTGCAACCGGACATGACCTGGTGCGGCGGCGTCACCGCCGGGCGACGCATTGCGAGACTGGTCGAGTCGGCTGGCCTCGAGATCATTCCGCATCGCGGCGGCAGCCTCTGGGGTCTGCCGATCGCACTGACGTCGCCGAGCTGCACGATGGCCGAAAGCTTCCCCGCCGGGTCGGCGATACTCGACGCCATGACACCGCGGTCCGATGGCGGAGACTTTCTAGCACCTGAGGCTGCCGGGTTCGGCACGACCCTCACCGAAGCGCTCGTGCTGGATCAGCGGCTCACGGCGTAGATCGAACACGAGCTCCCCCTCACGCGCGGCCCTTTCGTCCCTGACCTGACACATGACGCTCGTCATGGCGGTTTCGCGCCGTGTCGACCAGGATGGCAGCCTGACCAGTGTGTGCCCGCCCCTGCAGGGCTCGACAACGGCCGTCGCAACCGGAAGAACGAAGTGGTCTGTGTTTCACAGGTCAGACACGGGAGAACAGGTCATGAGGAGCCTTCAGCGCCCGGCCGCACGAATTGTGATGGTCGTCTGCCTGACGATGTTGCTGGGAGTCGTGCTGTTTCAGACGCCTGTTGGCACACATCCAGCGCAAGATCTGAAACTGCTTGATTCCGGCGCGGTCCATGACGGTGGTGACTCGACTCCCGCGCCCAGCGGAACGAGCCGTTCAGCGCCGGTGCCCGCTTCGACAGTCAAGGCCATCGCCAGTCTCAAACAGATCATGGAGGCGATGGTGGTCCCCACCTCCGACCACCTCTTCAACGTCGGCAGACAGGCGCCCGCAAACGATGATGACTGGACGGCGCTTCGCAACAGCGCCGTGATTCTTGCCGAATCCGGCAATCTCCTCCTGGTCGGCGACCGGGTCAGGGACGAAACGTGGGTATCCTCGGCCCACGTCCTGATCGATGCCGGGTCGGTGGCGCTCGAAGCAATCGAGGACCGGAACGTGGATGCGGTGCTGGAAGCGGGGAACCTGCTTCTCGATTCGTGCCAGAGCTGTCACGAGAAACACGCCCAACCCGAGTAAGTTGGCAGGACGTCCAGAAATTCGTCCGGCCGTTGCTCGTACCTGCCTACGACCTCTACTGGGGACTTTCGTCAAACACCACCCGTTCGACGCTCGGGGGGGCGTCGTCGGCGAAGTGCGCGTGCACCACGTAGATGTCGTCACCGACGACGGCGGCAGTCGTCGCCTGGGTCTCGTAGGTCGCGACACCAGCGAGTTGCGCCGTGGCCCAGTCGTCCTGACTCGTCAGGGCCACGACACGGTTGGTCGAATTGCTGACAATGGCGAGGCGACCATCAGTCATCCAAACCATCCCGTCCTGACCGGGAACCTCCTCTGGCAGGGCCACCTCGGTCGCAGTGCCGGGGTCGTCGAGCGGCACTTTCCACAGTGCTGCCCCGCGCGCCACCAGCAGATACTCGGACGGGTGATGGACGATGCCGTTCGGACCCGCGCCGCCGTCCTCGAAGCGATAGAGCAGCGACGCGTCGTACTCGGCGCCGACTCGGTAGATCACGTTCAGCTGCGTGTCCGTCACGTAGGCGCTACCATCGTCGGCCACCGCGACGTCGTTTGCAAAGTGCGCCGCGTCGGCAGGAGCATCGACGATGGCCGCCGCGAGATCCACCATGGCGATCCGGTCGCCGGTCGAGAGGTTGTAGACACCCAGCTTGGCCTGCCCGGTGGTGCTTCCGTCGAACACGGCACGGTCCGAGTTCGCCACCAGCAGTCGGTCTCGCGGCTCATCGACCTCGATGCCGATCGACGAGACCAGATCGGGATCTCTGATCACGGTCGTCACCCGGCCATCGTTGTGCAGCTGCAGAATCGATCCTTCCGAGAGCGACCCAGTCAGGATGCGTCCGTTCGTGGTGTCATACTCGACACCTTCCGGAATGAAACCGCCCCGCTCGGCCACGATCGTATCCGGTGGGCGCTCGAATGCGGGCGCCGGCGCCACCGGTTCCGGTGTGGACGCGGGCGGCTCGGGTTCGGCGGCACATCCGGCGCACACCGCGGCAGCAAGAACGATCACGACACACTGGATACGCATGGCAACAACCTCCACGGCGAGTTGATCAGTAGCGAAACAGATAGGACAGCTTGGCAAAGACCGCCCGGTTCGTCCGTTGGAGCCCGGTCGTCGGAAACAGCAGCTCGTCGATGAGGGAACCTTGCTGGTAGCGGTCATCGTAGCCCAGAAACGCCACGGTTCCGGCATTGATGCGATAGGTCAGGAGCAGATTGTTGCCGAGGGTCTCCGCCTGCGTGTTGTGCTCGAGAATGTGGCGCAAGAGTAGTCGAGTGGTGAACTGATAGGTCGTACGCGTGCGGAAGATCTTGACGTCGAACACCTCCGACGCGTCCCGTGTGTCGACGAAGCTGCTGAAGATACCGGTCAGTTCCGCCCGTAGCCGCGACGACGGGCGGGCACTGATCAGAAAGTTGCCGCTGGTCGATCGACCGAGAAAGGGATTGTCGCCGAACAGCACTCCGTCACCGCGGTTGAAGCCACCCACGACCGAGAGAATCCGCGTGCTGACGACACCAAAGAACCCGTAGCCGGTCTTTCGAAAGTCGATCTCGTTGAACCGCTCGAGGTCTCGGCTGATCGTGCCATTGAGCGAGATGTTGTTCTGAAACGACAGGCTCACCTGACCCTGGATCTGTTCGTCCTGCAGAACGCCCGCGTGGTCGAAGAGTCGCAAGTATCTGAATGTGGGACCCCATGTGATTAGCGACGACTCCGGCCACCACCGGTACGACACATTGCCGCTGGCCTGGCGATAGTCGATGCGGGGCAGGAAACCGGTCTCGGTCCGGAAGTCCGGGTCGACGCTGCTGAACGAGGCGCCGTATCCCAGGTTGCGCCCCTGACGCGTGTAATCCGCTTCCAACACAGGACCGCTCAGGGCACCTTCCTCGGCGTCCTGTGTGGACGAACCGACCGCCAGGAAGCTGAACCGGTGCGTCCGACCCAGCCGGAAGCGCCCATCGACCCCGGCCACGCGGTTGTACTCGTCCCCGAACTCACGTGCCGTCGCGATGGCGCCGAGATACGATTCGGCATACAGGTCGTAGCGAGCTCGCCCCACGAACGTCTGCGCGGTTGTGCCGAACCGCGGGTTGTCGAGGTCATCGAGACGTCCGGCCGCTTGGTCGTCGGCGGCAACCAGGCCGAGCGTGGTCCTGCCGACCTTGCCTGTCAGCTTCCCGCCAAATCGCGGATCGATGATCGTGCGGGTGTGGAGAAGATTCGTGATTGTCGGGGTCAGAAAGATCTCCTGCCCCTCGAGGAAGAACGGACGCTGCTCTGGAAAGAAGAGCGCGAACCGCTGATTTGTCTCAATCTGTGGCTGGTCGGACTCGATCTGGGAGAAATCGGGGTTGGCGGTGAAGTCGGCGGTCAGATTAGGCGTGATGCCGTACTTGATGCTGACACCAATATCGCCGTCCGGATCTCGTTCGTCGAACTCACCAGTCTCGGTGTCGAGCACGCCGAACCTGACCCCTGTCAGCTCCGGCAGGATCTCGAAATTACGACTTTGCGACAGATTCGAGAGACCGTCGAGCACCCCGAACTGCGTGAGCTGTCCGGCGACCCCTCGCGAGATCGGTGACCAGGCCTGCGCCTCGGACTTGCCCCGAATGACTCGCGTGACCTGAAAGCCCCACCGGAGGTCCTCGGCGCCGGAGCTCGCAGGGTACCGCAGACTCTTGAACGGAATTGACATCTCGGCGGTCCAGCCGTCTGCGACGACCTGTCCAGCCGAGTAGAACAACGTGTTCCACGAATCGTCGCCGCGGATGCCGAACTGCCCGGAGCCGCTGAGACCGCTTCCACCGCCGCCGCCGCCCGATCTCGACACGCCGCCGCTCCGCTGCGGTCGAGGCGCCCGGCTGCTCGTCGAGCCACTACGACCGTCGGCATTGACGATCGAGTCGCCCTGGACACCGTAGCCATTGACCTCGAACTGGTAGGCGCGCTGCTGGTCGAGGAACGGATCGAACAGCACCGCCATCCGGTCGTCGCCACGGATCTCGTCGCGGTCGGAGCGATTGGCCCGCATCATGCCCGGATCTGTGTAATGGGCGTAGAACGCCACGTAGATGTTGTCGCTGTCGTGCGCCAGCCACACCTCGGTGTCCTCGGTGCCCGGGGCCCCCTCGACCGGCGCAATCTGGATGAAGCCGCTGAGGCGCGTCCCGGTTTCCCACACCGCATCGTCGAGACGGCCGTCGATGCGTGGGGGTTCGGTGGCGCGACCGATGAGTGCTCGGGGTCGCCCGGCAGGCGGAGTGGCCGCAAGACCTCCACGCCCCCCACGCTGACTCGGTGGCGAAACCCGTCCATCGGTGTTCCCGAGCCGACGATCTGCGCCCACATCGTCGAGCTCGAGCACGCCGGTGATCTCGCCGAGCGACGGTGCGCGCGCCGGCCCACCGACACGGACCGGGGCGGCCGGTGTCTCACGGCGCGCGCGGGTAAGCTGGTCGCTAATCGCGGCGACAATCTGGTCCTGCGCGCGAAACAGGTTGGCGAAGGATCCATCGACCTTGACGCTGCGATGCACCTCACCGGTGCCGAGATCGATGACGCGTGTCGTGATGCGAAGCGAGTCGCCCACGCGCTGATACGCCCCGGTCACCACCCAGCCGACGCCCAGGCGACGCCATCCGTCGAGGGCCTCCCGGTCGAACTGGCCAGGTTGGTCAAGCGAGTCAATACGCCCTTCTGATTCGCCGGAGGCAACGACGTCCGCGCTCGCGCCGCCTATCGCATCCCGAACGATCACTGACAGACCGAGCTGGGTCAGTTCGGCCGACACCGTCTCGGCTATTCCGTCACCAATCCAGTCATCGACAGCGTTTTGGCTCAGGTTGGCAAAGGGCACCACGGCGACCGAGCCCTCTACGACCGGAGGGCTCACCTCGAAGGTGCGCTCCGGGGCCTGGGCGCCGGGATAGACCTGGGCACCGAGCCACAGCGCGACACAAAGACAGCTGACGACACGGCGGGTCTGGTAGGTCCGGTCGGTATGGACAAGCCCGCTCATCGCACGTCGCCACCGATCTGAGGAGTCTGGCTGGTCATGTCGTTGCGGCCGTGCCGGGAGGGAACGGAGGTGGCAGCAAGTCGCGCCTCCGCCAGCGTCAGGAGACCGATGGGCTTGATCTTATCAGGAGAGAGCGTTGCGTGACCGAACGGACCTCCGCATGGGCCCGCCCGGTCTCGGGTCTGCGTACCGCCACACCTGTGAGCCGGTGCGTCCGGTGGATAGTCGCGCGGTGTCGCTAGCGGTCGAGCTCGGCGTAGATCTTCTCGGCGTTCTGTTCGGCGCTGGTCAGGTTGCCGCGACTCATCGCGTAGTTCGCGTACCGCGCCGGCAGATTCAGCGACGCGGCGGCCTCGGCCGCCGTCTTGCCTTCCTTCTTCCCACGCTCAACGGCAATCAGGAAGTCGCGGTTGAACTCGCCGAACTCGCGGAAGTCGGCCCAGGTCATGACCGGGCTGTGCCCCGGAATCACCGTGTCGACGCCCTGAATGGTATCGGCGGCGGCAAGCACGGTCCGCGGATACGCGACGCCGCTCCCGCCGTTGCCGGTATCGATGTAAGGCGTCCCCTTCCACGCGAACAGGTCCCCGGTGTGCGCCACCCCGAGCGAGGGGAAGACGACGACGGAATCGCCGCTGGTATGACCCTGACCAAAGTAGTAGAGGTCGATCTGGTCGTCGCCCTCGAGCACCGAGAGCCGGTTCTCGTAGGTTTGGGCGGGCAGATACTGGCGCCCGCTGTCGGTCTGGAACGGCTCCATCTTCTCCATGTTGGTCTTGGTGTTCATGTGCGCCACCACCTCGACCGGCTGTGAGAAGTCGATGTTGCTCCCGACGTGGTCCCCGTGCGTGTGGGTGTTTATGATCATCGTCACCGGCGTGTCGGTCACGGTCGCGACCTTGTCCAGGATGGCCTTGCCCCACCCGGGGTTCTTGGTGTCGACCAGCACCACGCCGCCATCGGTGACGAAGGCCGCGGTGTTACCGCCCCCGCCCGTGATGAGGTAGAGGTTGTCCTTCACCTGCTCGATCTCGGCGACGTTTC
>JASLOY010000589.1 GCA_030745255.1 Vicinamibacterales bacterium | reverse complement strand
CGTCTGGAAACCGGCGTCCACCGCCGTCTTTTCCGCGTATTGGCTGATGCAGCTGTTCGAGGAGGCGGGTCTCCCGGGCGGCGTCATCAACCTCGTGCCCGGCAGCGGTGGCCAGATCGGCGACCCGGCGATGGCGCACCCCGACCTTGGCGGCGTGCACTTTACCGGCAGCACGGAGGTGTTCCAGGGGATGTGGCGCACCGTCGGCGCCAACATCGCCGGCTACAAGAGCTATCCCCGAATTGTCGGCGAGACCGGCGGCAAGGATTTCGTGTTTGCGCACGCCTCGGCCGACCCCGACGAGCTGGCGGCCAACCTGATCCGCGGCGCGTTCGAGTACCAGGGGCAAAAATGCAGCGCCGCGAGTCGCGCCTACATACCCGAAAGTCTCTGGAGCGGGCTCCGTGACCGCGTCTGTGGCGAGGCGGAGGCGATGGCCTACGGGGACGTCACGGATTTCACCAACTTCATGGGTGCGGTGATCGACAAGACCACGTTCGACAAGCTCAAAGGCTATATCGAGGCGGCGCGGGCAGACAGCGGTGCGGACGTCATCTGCGGCGGCACCTGCGACGACAGCACCGGGTACTTCATAGCGCCGACGATCATCCAGGCGCACGACCCGCACTACACGACGATGGAGACGGAGCTGTTCGGGCCGGTGCTGACCGTCCACGTCTACAAAGACAGCGACTATGAGCAGACGCTCGAGCTGTGCGACAACACGTCGCCGTATGCCCTGACGGGGGCAATCTTCGGGCGGGACCGCCGGGCGATCAACCTCGCCCACGACGCCCTGCGGAACGCGGCAGGGAACTTCTATATTAACGACAAGCCGACCGGCGCCGTCGTCGGGCAGCAGCCGTTTGGCGGCTCCCGTGCGTCGGGCACCAACGACAAGGCCGGCAGCTTTCTGAACCTGATTCGGTGGGTCAGCACCCGCACGACCAAGGAGACGTTTACCCCGGCGAGCGACTATCGCTACCCCTACATGCAGGAGCGGTAGAACGGGGGACGATAGAGGAGTCAGAAGTCAGAAGTCAGAAGTCAGAAGGATAGGAGGCAGGAGGCAGGAGAAAGCTGGTTGGCTTCGCCGTCATCTGTCGCAGAGTAGCTCGGGGGGGGGGGCGTCGCATGTCCAGATCGCAAATTATCGTTGTCACCGCTGTCGTCTTCGCCCTGTTGTCGGGTGTGGTGTCGGTCGGTCCCGCGACGGCTCAGATCGCCGCCACCAGAAGCGTGCCTGAGGATGGCGCAGCGCTGGATGTGCCAGTTCGCACCGTGCGTATCTGGTTCGACGAGGCGCCCCAGGTCGACAACAGCACGCTCGAGATTACGGCGCCGGGCAATCGAGCCAGAGCCGAGGGGCTTCACTCGATGGGCGAGAACGACCTGATGGCGAGGGTCGTGGGGCCTATGCCCAACGGCGACTACACGCTGACCTGGACGACCACCGGTGCTGATGGTCTGGAGGAGACGGGCACCATCACCTTCACCGTCCAGCGTGAACGCTGATCCGCCGCCTGATCACCTGGGAGACTGGGCCGTTAAAGAGTCCGAAACGAGAGTGTCGTACGCGTTTGGGGCCGTGGGTGACGGCCACGGCGCGCACGTGCGCGCCCGCGAAGGAGCGGAGCGGGGTGTTGGGGTCCCCGCGAGCGACTGAGCCGGTGTGTGGGGCAGAGCCCCACGTGAGATTAGTCGGCCGAGCGGATCGTGAACGAGAAGTCGCCGCGCAGGACATGCCCGTCGTCCCCGGCCGAGCGCCAGCCCACGGTGTAGCTGCCAGGGCCCAGTGCGGAGGGGACCTCCGCCACGATCGATTTCTCGTCGCCGACCGTCGTCTTGCCCAGTGTTACCTCGCCGGTGGGCCCCTCCAGCGTCAGCTGACTGATCGCCGGCTCCGGGTCCTGCGTGAACCAGACTTGCAGGTGGTCCGGCGACTCGGTCAGCGTCGCATCCTTTTCCGGCATGCTCTTCGAGTAGGCCATGTGCGCCGAGACGGCTGCCGCGGCTGCCACCGCAACGACGAGGGCCGCGACGAGTGTGCGTGTTCTGATGGTCGTCATCATTGCTCCTGTTCCTGCCCGTGCAAACCTAGAAGCAAGTGAAGCCCACCGGCTTCCTCCTGCCTTCTGACTTCTAAGGACTCTCGGCACAGCTTACCTCACCAGCTCATTCAAGACATCCACCGAGAACTCGGCCAGGAACGTTCGCTGCGGCCACGGATGGTGGACAAACGCCTCCTCGTTCGTGATGTTGTTCATTCCGACCGACAGGCGGCCGCCGTCGGGCAGCCAGTAGGTGACCTTGGCGTCGAGGAAGAAGTACTCGTCGATCGCGCCAAAGACGTGGGTCGCTGTATCCCCGTTGTCCAAGTCGTCGAACTGGTTGCTCGAGTACCGCACCCCCACCGAGCTCTGCCAGCGCGGCGTAAAGTGATAGATGCCGAACAGCCCCAGCCGGAAGGTGGGCAGCCGTGG
>JASLOY010000588.1 GCA_030745255.1 Vicinamibacterales bacterium | reverse complement strand
GTGATCCCTTCGGGCAGATCGACCCACAGTACCCCGTCGACGACGTCGGTCCAGTTTGCTCTAACGACAACATTCGCAGCAGCCAGACACATCAGGGCGGCAACCAGCGCGACCGCCAGAACGGGCGGCGCCCAGGCGCCCCATCGCTTTCGCCCAGCCAGCGCCGCGGTTGACGAAGAAGACAATCGAGTCATCTGTGCGAATATCGCCTACGCTTGACCCAGGAAGTGCAAATGCTGTTCCACGAAGAACCTGACATTTCGTCGTAAACTATAGTAAATCATTGACTTGCGCCGCGCTTTGGCTACTGGCTCACGATGACATTCAATATTTCGGATGTGACATTCAAATAAATGAATAAAACCGCGGGATACAAGCGTCCTGGAAACTTTCACCTGTGCTCGCGCATTTCCGAAGAACCAGCCGGGGGCCAAGCCGCTCGATGTGTGAGGCGTAACCTCGCTAGACTCCTTGAGTGGTGCGAATCGGGGCTGAAGAGTCAACTTGTGTTCGCGTTTCTTTTGCTCGTGCCGCTCAAGGAGTCTAGCCCCGCGTAGCGGGGCCATTGAAGAATAGTAGCTAGCGAGGCGGGAGCCGACCGCATCTGGGTGGTCTGAGGCGGAGCCTCGCTAGAAATGCACGACGACGCCACTGACCACCTGCATGGGTGGACGCGCTACCAGCAACTCGTCGAACATCGACGCGGCCTCGTGAGGGTCGAAGAACAGACTGCGGACCGACACCAGCACCTCCCAGCGACTGCCTTCGATCGGCGAAAACGGCAGCCCCTGGTTGACCTGGACGTCGAAACGGGCATCCATCCCAGTGGGATCTTGGTGGTCAGCCCGGACAAACGCGGTGGAGACACGACACCGGACAAACACCCGAGTGGCGGTCTCCGGAATCTCCGCCTCGACGGCGCCGCTCACATCGTGGAACCGCTCAGTGGCCGGACGCATCGTCCCAGGGGCAACCACACCGAGCGCCGCGTCTGCGGCGGCCTGTCTCCAGCTCGCCTCGGCGACGGCATAGTCGACCGACCCACTGAATCGGTCGCCAAGCTGCCGACGCAGTGTCAAGACCCAGCCGCTGCTGCTGAGCGACCCGGCGCGCGCCAAGTAGTAGTGCCCAGTCGGCGCATTTCCCAGCTCGTCAACGCCAAACAGCGTCGCCATCTGGTCGTTGACATCTTGATAGAACCGGCGTAGGCCGACGACATACCGGCCGGTGAGGTCGTACTCCAGCTGCACGTCGACATGACGCGTGCGCTCCGGGTGCAGACCGCTCGCCGGAGACAATGCGGCAAATGTTCGCTCAGGTGGCAGCCAGAACCCAGTGTCGGTCGGGGGCATGAACTCCTCGGCCCCCGGGGCCAAGGTCTCCTGCGCACCGGTCACCCGGAACCTGAAACCGGCGACCGGCGTGACCGTTACGCCGACTCGAGGGCTGAACAGACCGTTGTCCTCGATATATCCATATTTCGCGAAGCGGCCGCTGTAATCCACCGTCACTTGTGGCGACACCGTCCAGCTATCGGAGGCACCAAAACTTGCCGCGTATCGACTCTCGGAAGGCAGCGTGAGCGCCGCTGGGTTGCCACCCTGGTAGCGCTGTCGCCCGTAGGAGACGTCGAGGCCGAGCCGGTGGGAAGATTCGAGATCGGAGACATAGGACCCCGATGCCGCCCAGGACATCACATCACCCGTCGTCATGGCGCCCTGCGCCGACAAGTCGCCGCGCCAGAGAGGCGCGCCGACTGACAGGTTCGCGATGCTGGCCGAACGCTCCTCACCCGTGAGCATGTCGGCCGCCGAATCGAGGAGCGTGCCCCGCGTCAGCAGGTTGACTTCACCGATCAGTGGCAACTCCAACAGGGCCGTCACGAACCTCGCCGGCGAAGCGAGGCTGCGGGTGAGCATCGTCACGCTGGGGTCGTCCGATCCACCAGCAGGCACCAGCTCATCGAGCACAATCCCCGCCTCGACTGCCTTCAAGACGCTCCGCCTGACCCGGCGGAGATACCAGGATTTCTCGCTGTGGTCGTGTGGCGCCGACGCCTCGGTGGTCGTTCCACCAAGCGGCGCGGCGTCCGTCTCCTCAGGCTGGACACCGACGTCGGTGGGACTCGGCAGACCGACACCGGCCACGATCGGCTGCGCCGACTGATCCACACGGCTCAGGGTGATGGCGTGCACGGACGGCGTGCTTGCACTGACCTCGATCAGCTCTCGGCGCGACGCCGCGAACCCCTGCAGGTGCGCCTGAACCAGATACGGGCCCGGCAACAGAGCCCTCAGCAAGAAACGTCCGTCCGCATCAGCCAGAGCCAGCTCGGCGCCAGACGGCCCGAGGGCGGAAATCACCGCGCCCTTGAGCGGCATCCCGGCCGTATCGGTGACGGCTCCGACGATGCGGCCCGCGTCCGCGGCCGCGGACTGCGTGACCGGGGCGCGGTCGACGGATGGTTCCTGCCCCGCCCCCCCGGTGGCCGCTT
>JASLOY010000587.1 GCA_030745255.1 Vicinamibacterales bacterium | reverse complement strand
CCGTCGTCTGACCCGCCGCGAGCGCGTCGCGAACATCCATCCAGGTCATCTCTTCCAGCCAGACGGTGTCGGGTGGCGGCAGCGGGTTCGGTGTGTCAGCGCAGTTGTAGACATTGTTGCGGCAGTCGCCGCCGCCCATCGACCGCGGGTCGGGGGCGCCTCGCTCCTGTGCTGCCAGGGGAAGCGCAACGAGCAGCAGGGCAGTGGCTACACCAATCTTCATGGTTATCTCCAGATGCGCTGATCGCGAGAGCGACTCTTGCCGTCAGGGGCCCTCAGGGTTTTCGAGTTCGGGCAGATTCCCGTCGCGGTCTTCCGGATCCCGCTCGCCGGTGCGTTGCTCCACGATAATCTCGACCGCGGCCTGTTTGTCTTTGTCCAGCAGTTGGTCCAGCATACCCGCGGCGCCCGGGCCCAAAGTGACGCGCCGTCGACGAAGCCGCCAGGCCGCGACGAGCAGGCCGATGATCAGGAGCCAAAGGACGCCGCTGACATACTGCGACAGTGACACGAGTGGCTTCCCCCCGGGCTCGTTACACTACGCGACTGCTACTCGACGATCGAGCTCCAGTTTTGCGCCAGGTGCTCCGCCGTGCGCCAAGCCAGCGCCTGGACGGTGAGCGTCGGGTTGCGGGCGCCGCTTGTGCCCATGACCGACGCGCCGAGCACCCCCAGGTTGGGCACCTCGTGCGACACGCCGTAGCGGTTCACGACATTGGTCTCCGGGTTGTCGCCCATCCGCGTGCCGCCATAGGCGTGGGTAGTGACCCCCATCTGTCCGCCCAGCCCGCCGCGTACGACTTCGATGGCACCCGCCTCGCGATACCACCGGTCCATCTTCTCCTGCAGATAGTCGGCGATTGCCAGCTCGTTTTGCTTGTACTCGGCGGTAATTCGGATGACCGGGTAGCCCAATGGGTCTTTCACCACCGGGTCGAGGTCCAGGTAGTTGGACGCATACGGCAGCGTGGTCTTCTGAATGTAGGCGCTGTTGGTCCGGTCGGCATTTTCCCTGATGAATGCTTTCCAGGCCGGGCCCCACGTGGGCGCGCGACCGAATGTGCTCATACCGGCCGCCGAGATCGGTCGCCGGTCGGAGTAGACCCACATGTTGCCCCCGCCGATGAAGTCGAGGCCGCTGTGGTCGAAATTGTCGTCCGCGAAGTCGTCGACCGCCACGCCCTGCGCCGGCAGGCCGTACCACGCATGCAAGTCGAACGGGAACAGCGCCGTCACCCCGGCGCCCTGGTGGTGACTGAGATAGTGTTTGCCGACCTGGGCATGATTGTTCGACAGCCCGATCGGAAAGGCACGCGATTTCGACTGCAGCAGGAGGCGCACATTCTCGTAGGTGTAGCCGGCCACGAACACGAACCGCGCCGGCTGGAAGAATTCCTCTCGGTTCTGCAGATAGGTAACACCGGTCACCTTGCCCTGGTTGTCCGTCTCGATATTCGTGACGGTGGCATGCGTGACCACATTCAAGCGACCGGTTGCCTCGGCCCGCGGAATCGTCGTGACCGCAGGCGAGTTCTTGGCGTCGACGTGGCAGCCGCCCTTGTTGCAGAAGCCGTGATACATGCAGCCGGATCGACCCTGGTAGATCTCGGAGTTGATCGCGGCCGGTCCGGGAAACGGCTGCCAACCCAGCCCGCGCGCCGAGTCGGCCATCCTGTCGAGGAAGCCAGACCAGCGCAGCGCCGGCATCGGGTACTCGCGCTGGCGTGGTCCCTCGAATGGGTTGCCGCGCGCGTCTTTCTTCCCGTTGACGTTGCCCGCTTGTCCAGAGACCCCGATCTCGTGCTCGACCCTGTCGTAGTACGGCTCGAGCTCTTCGTAGCCGATCGGCCAGTCTTCGACGGTCGAACCGGCCGGGATGCGCGAAGCGCCGTAGCGCCGCCTGGTCTCGGAGACCACTTTGAAGTCCCACGGGTTCAGCCGCCAGCTCTGCGCCCAATAGTGCAGCGTCGTACCGCCGACGCCGTTCATCATCGGGTGCCCACCGCCCTGGTTGGCCGAGCCGGATCGGGTGCGACGCATGGTCGGCACTTCGCTGGCGCACTTCTGGACCGCGAACGGCCAGTTGCGCATGTTGTTGGCCAGCTCGTCTGGGGCGAAGTCGCGTTTGCTCAGCCGGCTGCCGGCCTCGAGCCCCACGATGTCGAGACCGGCCTCGGCCAGCGGCAGGGCGGCCACGCCGCCGGCGGCACCGAGTCCCACGATGACGACGTCGGTTCCTGGCAGCCTAGTCGCCATGTCTCGCCTCCTTCGTCGCGGCGCGGGCCGTTGCCTTCTCGAAGAGGTCAGAGTCGTAGGCTGACCGGTGATTGGGTCGAAGCCCACCGGCCTCCAGTTGTGACTGGAGGCCCGGCGACACGGCTGTTCGGATACCGGGATAGCGGATCAGGTCCCAGCCGACGAAGTTCTGGTTTCCGCCGTAGTACGGATCGCCGAACGTACCCTGTAGCACATGGCTGCGCACCATGCCGAAGAAGGCGCCGGAGCTGCCGACGAAGCCAGTGCC
>JASLOY010000586.1 GCA_030745255.1 Vicinamibacterales bacterium | reverse complement strand
CGAGCCATCGGGGAAGCCGTACCGGAATCGGCAGAGCCCTTCATCGATGTGCTCGGGCTCAGCGGTGACGAGATCGCCGCAGTAGTAGTACTTGTGCTTCGACAAAAAGCCGTCGTCGAGGATGGCGTCGTAGTTGCGCTGGTCGAGGATCAGGATGCCGTCGTGCTTGAGCGCGGCGTAGAATTCTGCAAGCGCGCGGCGTCGTTCCTGCTCGTCGAACAGGTGGGTAAAAGAGTTCCCGAGGCAGATGACGGCGTCGAATCGGCCGTGGACATCGCGATTCAGCCATCGCCAATCTGCGTGCAGCGTCCGGAGCACACGTCCGCGACGTCGCCCGTTCTCGAATGCCCGGGACAGCATGTAGGGGCTGCCGTCGACGCTCACGACGTCGAACCCGGCCTCGAGCAGCCGGATCGAGTGGAACCCGGTGCCGGTCGCGACGTCCAGCACCCGCTGCACTCCGCGCTCCCGGAGGGTCTCGATGAAGAACTCCCCCTCGGACTCGGCACGCTGATCCCAGTCGATCAGTTCGTCCCACTTCTCCACGAATCCACGAACGTACTCGTCGGTGTACTGGTCAGTGCTCCGGACCGCCGTCGGGCGCTGGCCGTAGTCCTGTGACTGGTATTCAAGGAGGGATCTGCCGGCAGACGCCATGAACGAACCTCGCGAGTTCCTGAGATGCTGATCGGGGGGGGTCGCCCATCCATGAGAGACGGGCAGTGCAATAATACACTATGAGGTCGATTGTGACGATTCGGTCACGATTTGTCAAGCCAGCGCCGCGACGCGAGAATGGTCCCATGACAGCGCCCAAGCCCGATCCACCTGCACACGACGATGCCCTGAAGCCGCTCGGCCGCCGCGCGCGTAAGGCCATGGCCGTCCGTCAGTCGCTCGTCGCTGCCGGTCTCGAGGCGTTCGAGCGTCAGCCGATCGGGCTCGTGTCCATCCTCGATATCACCGAGGCCGCCGACGTCGCCAAGGGTGTCTTCTACCTGCACTTCAAGAGCAAGGACGAGTACCTGCTCGCGCTCTGGGAGGACGTGCAGCGCATGTTTCTTGACAATGTGCGCGCAGCGGTTGTTGAGTGCCGCTCCCGAACCGCGCGCGTCGAAGAAGCGATTCGACAGTTCTACGCGCTCGCCACGGAGAACCCGGCGGCGGCCCGGTTCTGGATTCGAATGTCGAGCTACTTCCCCGACGAAGTCGGCGAGCCGGGGCACCTGACACGCATTCATCAGGAGTACGTACAGCAGCTCGCGGCCATCTTCGCCGGCCGGACGTTCGATCAGTTGGGACCGGACGACGTGCGCAGCGCGCTCCTGGCGGATTCGATCTGCTGGGCCGTGGCCAACACGTCGGTGACCACCGGTGAGCCACTTTGCAGCGTCGATGTATTGGTTCGCATCGTGGCGTCTGCGATCAAGACGGCCAACCGCGGCTGAGGGGGCTCCGACGCGCTCGCGCCGCTGTTCACCACCGGGTCAGAAGAATCGCCGAGACCGCGAGAGCGCGGCGGTCTCGGTTCGCGTCCTGCTCGGGACCCACTGCCTCAGCACTGTTCGACGCGACGACGAGGCGGCGCCGAACGCCGCCGCAATTCGTTGCTGAACTTGGAGATGTCGCCTTGGCCCAAAACGACCGTGGGTCGCCAGCTTCGAAACAGGCGACCTGCTGGTTCACAGGGAACTCCCCCGGCTGGACTCGAACCAGCAACCTAGCGGTTAACAGCCGCTCGCTCTACCAATTGAGCTACAGGGGATCAGGATGTGGCCCGGCGATGCCAGTGGGACCATGCCGAGTCGGGACAAGATACCGGGCAAATGCGCTGCGGGCAACGGACCTTGACAATCTCGGCTGGGGCCGTATCCTGCGGGGCTCGGCGGAGGTCTCCTTGGCTCATTCGAATCCTCGCCGGGGCTGGAGATGCCCTGACCATGAAGAAAGAAACCCATCCCGAGTACTACCCCGAGTGCAAGGTCTCGTACCGTGGCGAGGTCATTATGACCGTTGGCGCCACCGTGCCTGAAATGAAGGTGGAGATCTGGTCGGGGTCGCACCCCTTCTACACCGGCAAGTCTTCCTTTGTCGATACCGCTGGCAGGGTCGAGAAGTTCCAGAACAAGTTCAAGGGTGACTACTTCAAGAAGAAGATGAAGAAGTAAGCCCCCCTCCCCGGGTTCTCTCAAGCCGTGCCCCTCACCGGGTACGGCTTCTTCATGCGCTGCCGGGTACCCTCTGGCCACCTGATGATCGAACTCCCCGACAATCTCATCGCCAAGCTCGACGAACTGGCCGAACAGTTCGACCGATGTCAGGCCGAACTGCTCACACCAGAGATCACGTGCGACCATATCCGTGTGCGGGAAGTATCGATTCGCCGTGCCGCCCTTGAGCGGATCGTCATGCCCTACCGATCCTGGGCCGATACGCGGGCGGAACATGTGGAGACGGAGTCGCTGCTCAAGGCTGAAACCAATGACGAGTTGCGATCGATGATCCGCGAGGAATTGGAGACTCTCGAAT
>JASLOY010000585.1 GCA_030745255.1 Vicinamibacterales bacterium | reverse complement strand
GACAGCCGCCTTCCACCCGCGGTCGGCGATCTCGAGCGCATAGGCCATTGTTGCGTTGGTCAGCGCGTAGGTCGAGGTATGCGGCACCGCACCTGGCATATTCGATACACAGTAGTGCACAACACCATGTTCGATATAGCGGGGATCGTGGTGCGTGGTCGGCCGGCTCGTCTCCGCGCAGCCTCCCTGGTCGACCGCCACGTCCACCAGCGCCGAACCGTCCTCCATCTCAGTCAGGTGCTTCCGAGAGACCAGTCGCGGCGTCTTTGCGCCCGGAATCAACACCGCGCAGATCACCAGATCCGCTTCGGTCACGGCGCCCTCGATATTCGCCGCGTTCGACATCAGTGTGGTCACGTGCCCCTGCACCACATCCCGCACATACGCCAATCGCAGTGGATTGATGTCGACGATCGTCACGTCCGCCCCGAAGCCGACCCCGACGACACAGGCATTCAGACCGACGATGCCGGCGCCGAGAATCGTCACCCGACCCCGTCGGACACCGGACACGCCTGGGAGGAGCAAACCTTTGCCACCGGCAAGCATCTCGAGCGACGTGGCGCCGGCCTGAATCGCCAACCTTCCTGCAACCTCGGACATCGGGACCAGCAACGGCAAGGTGCCGTCTGCGAGCTGCACCGTCTCGTAGGCGATCCCAACGACCCGTCGATCGAGCAACCCTTCGATCAGGCTCTTCGACGCCGCCAGGTGCAGATAGGTGAAGAGCACCTGACTGGGTCGCAGCATCTCGAGCTCCTCCTCCACCGGCTCCTTCACTTTCAGAACGAGATCGGCCCTTTCCCACACCTCGTCCGCCGTCGCGGCGAGCACGGCGCCCGCCCATTGGTAGGCCGTGTCAGCAATCGAGCTGCCCAGCCCGGCGCCGGCCTGCACCAGGACGTCGTGCCCGTGGGTGCGAAACGCCGTCACGCCGGACGGGGTCATCGCCACCCGGTTCTCGTCCGGCTTGACCTCGGTCGGAACCCCTACACGCATCTCTGTCTCCTTCCGATCGAGCTGAACTCGCCCCGCTCTATTTCTCATTTTCACTCGACGCGCACCGCCTGCGCTACAATGTCGCGGCCGGCACACCTACAGCATCGAGACCCCGGCTTGCGAGGACTCGTGTATGCGCATCAAGCAACGGACCTCCGGTCCGGTCGTCATTCTCGACCTCGACGGCCGAATGACCCGCAATGACGGCTGTGGCACAGTCAAAGCGGCGGTCGCTCCCCTCCTCAAGCAGGGGCATTCGCAGCTCTTGCTGAATATGGCGAACGTCACCTACATGGACAGCACCGGCATTGGCGAGCTGGTCAGCGTCTTCATCACCACCCGCAACCATCACGGCAAGCTCAAGCTCGTCAATCTCACCGACCGGATGCGGGAACTGTTTGAGGTCGCCAAGCTAGTGCACGTATTCGAATTATTCAACGACGAAGCGGACGCGCTTCAGAGCTTCTGAGGAAGGAGCCCCGATGGGCACGACGACGTTGGCTTTCTTGTCCGTGTTGCCGATCGCGACCGTCGCGGTCTTTCTGGTCTTGTTGCGTTGGCCGGCCAGCCGGGCCATGCCGTTGACCTATGCCGTGGCCGTCGTCCTCGCGCTCTTCGTCTGGCAGGTGCCGGGTCTGCAGGTCGTGGGCGCGACGATCAATGGGCTGGTCATCGCGCTCACGTTGCTCTACATCATCTTCGGCGCCATCCTGCTTCTGAACACGCTGCAGGAGAGCGGCGCCATCAGCGCCATCCGTCGCGGGTTCACCGACATCAGCAGCGACCGGCGCGTCCAGGTCATCATCATCGCCTGGCTGTTCGGCTCGTTCATCGAGGGTTCGGCCGGGTTCGGCACCCCGGCCGCCGTAGCGGTGCCGCTGCTCGTCGGGCTGGGCTTCCCCGGGATGGCGGCGGTCATGGCCGGCATGATTATCCAGAGCACGCCGGTCAGCTTCGGCGCGCTCGGCACCCCGATTGTAGTTGGCGTCAACACTGGGCTGTCGGCCGACCCAGCCACGGCGGAGTACGCCGCGCAGCTCGGCTACGCGGAGTGGGAGGACTTCCTCGCCTTCGTCGCGTTCCGGGTCGCGACACTCCACGCCATCGCCGGCACGCTCATCCCGCTCATCCTGGTCTCGTTCATGACCCGCTTCTTCGGCAAGAGCAAGTCGTTCGCCGAGGGTCTCCGGGTCTGGCCGTTCGCGATCTTCGCCGCCTTCGCCATGACCATCCCGTATCTGGCGGCCGCCTATCTGCTAGGGCCCGAGTTCCCGGCGCTGGTCGGCAGTCTCGTCGGTCTCGTCATCGTCGTCTCGGCGGCTCGGGCGGGTTTCCTGGTGCCAAAGCGGGACGATCATTGGGACTTCGACGACAAGCGCAACTGGCCGGAGGAGTGGACCGGCTCCGCCGAGTTCAAAGATTCGGACACCGACCGACCGATGCATCTCGCCCTGGCCTGGCTGCCCTATGTCGTCGTGGCGCTGCTGCTGCTGACGTCGCGAGCGTATGAGCCGTTTCGGACTTTCCTTCAG
>JASLOY010000584.1 GCA_030745255.1 Vicinamibacterales bacterium | reverse complement strand
GATCTCCGACACCTCGATCCCACTTTGCCCATACTTCTTGAACGAGAAGGGGCTTGGCATCAGCGGCCCGGGATTGCCCTGTCGCACGACCACCGACTCGGCCATCGGCTGACCAGCGTATGTGGTCAGCGCCTCCTTCGGGTCGAACGTGTCGACCTGGCTGACGCCGCCGCTCATGAAGAGCGAGATGACCGCCTTGGCACGCGGCTCGAAGTGCGGTGGCTGGGGCGCGAAGGGATTGCCTGGCACCGGCGCCTCACAGGTGTCGGACTGCGCCGCCGCCAGGAGACCTTGCTGATCGAGCGTGTGCGCCAGCGCGAGGCCGGCGATACCTCCGCCCGACTGGAACAGGAAGTCGCGCCGATTCCAGAAGGCCCGCTTCCGACCGTGATGGGGGTCGTACATCGTTGTCACCTCAGATACAGGAACTCGTTCAGGTTCAGCATCACGTGTGTCAGATCGAGCAGCGACTGCTCGGCGACCAGCGCCCTGGCAACCAAGGCTTCCTCGGCAGTCGGCGTCCGCGTGAGGGCGATGCGATACGCCAGGTCTACCTGCTGTTCCAGATTCCCTGGCGCGGCCTGCTCCAGCCGCGAGGCGAACAGCTCCGCCTGGCCCAATACGAACTGATTATTCATCAACGTGAGCGCCTGGGTGGCCACCGTCGACACGTTCCGGGAGGCTGCCGTCTGATTCTGGTCCGGCAGGTCAAAGGTGTCGAAGAAAGGAAAGCCGAGCGACCGGCGCCGATAGACATAGACGCTCCGACGCCACACATCCGGCCCGTCGGGCTGATTGTGCCAGACTCCCTTTTCCGAAGTCTTGAGGACCTCCTCCGGAACGAACGGAAAGATCGGCGGTCCACCGACGGACAGGTCGATGCCGCCGCTGACCGCCATGATCGTGTCGCGCAACACCTCGGCCTCGAGCCGTTGCTGACGAAACCGCCACAGCAGTTGATTATCGGGGTCGGCCGCCACGGTCGGCTGCCCCGACGAGGCCATCTGATAGGCCTCTGACGTCATCAGCAGCCGGTGCATCTCTTTGATGCTCCAGCCTCGTTCCATGAATTCGACCGCCAGCCAGTCGAGCATCTCGGGATGGGTGGGCAATTCGCCCATCTGGCCGAGGTTGTCCAGGGTGCGCACAATGCCGCGCCCGAAATGGTGATGCCAGATGCGGTTGACGATCACGCGCGCCGTCAGCGGGTTGTCGCGTGAGGTCAGCCATCGCGCCAGCGCGAGGCGGCGACCGGACGTACGCCCGTCTTGGCGCGGGATGACGGTGGGTGGATCACCGTAAGTCGCCACCGTCAGGAAGCCAGGCGTCGACTCGGATCCGGGGGTTAGCGGATCGCCACGATTCAGGAAGTAGCTTGGCGGCGCCTTGTAGGCCGGTCCCCCCTCGACGTGCAGGAAGGTGCCCGGCTCGTCTGGCGGAATCCGGCACTCGGGACACCCGATGATCTCGTCGCCCGGGCCGTCTGGCGCGAAGCGGTAGTCGCCGTCGGTCACGATCTCGGCCATCGGCGGCTCCGGCGGCCGTGTGTTCTCGACCGCCTCGAGCTCGTTCCGCAGCAGGTCGCGGCGCGCGAGCTCGTCGGTGGTCAGTGCCGCGGTCACGTCTCGCTGGGGGACACCCAGCGTCAGCACCTGGTCGGCCAGCAGCGCTTCGCCCGGCGTCCGCTCTTCGGCCGGTTTGATCGCCGCCTGTAGCACGTTGTCGGGAAAGTCGCGGCGGATCCGTTCGATGAGCAGCGCCTCACGGTGCGGCGCCTCGATCGCCCTGATCTGGTCGCGGATCGCGGTGGCCTTGGCGTCCACCTCGGCCGTCGCCACGCGATACGCCTCGGCCTCGTCGCGGTCGAGCAACGGCCAATCGGTCTCGACGTAGCCGAAAAACGACGCCTGCATGCTGTAGTAGTCGCGTTGCAGTATCGGGTCGAACTTGTGATTGTGACAACGGGCGCATTGAACCGTCATCCCGATCACGCCGCGCCCGACGGTCGCCAGGACGTCGTCGAGATAATCGTGGCGCCGTTCCGGGTTGTCCTTCTCCCGAAACTGGACCCGCGGCCCGGCACGGAGGAAGCCGGTCGCGATGCGGGTCTCGTCGGTCACGTGGTCCAGCTCGTCACCGGCGATCTGCTCGCGAATGAACTGCGTGTACGGCTTGTCCTGATTGAACGCGTTTATGACGTAGTCGCGATACCGCCACGCGTTTGGCCGGGTGTAGTCCTGTTCGAACCCGGTCGAGTCGGCGTAGCGCGCCACATCCATCCAGTGCCGCCCCCACCGCTCACCGTAATGAGGCGAGGCGAGCAGCCGCTCGATCACGCGTTCCCAGGCGCCGCGCTCGGTGTCGGCCAGGAACTCGTCGATCTCGGCGGGGGTCGGCGGCAACCCGATCAGATCGAGATAGGCACGTCGCAGCCGGGTAAGCCGGTCG
Source organism: Vicinamibacterales bacterium (assembly GCA_030745255.1). Taxonomy (GTDB): domain Bacteria; phylum Acidobacteriota; class Vicinamibacteria; order Vicinamibacterales; family UBA8438; genus NP936. The sequence continues at coordinate 84 of JASLOY010000584.1, read as the reverse complement.
GCCTTGGGGGCCACCGGGACACCGGCATCGCGCCGCGCGGCATCGAGAAATCGATCGACCGGGTGTTCGTAGGTCGGCGACACC
>JASLOY010000583.1 GCA_030745255.1 Vicinamibacterales bacterium | reverse complement strand
GACAAGCTGGAACTCTGGTCCGAGAACGTCACAATTATACGGCAGCCCGACCGAGACGCTCGGGTCCGGTCAACGGGCAAACAGCTCGAGCGGCACCGACCAGCCCATTTCGTAGTAGCCACGTGGGGTGGGATGGATGCCGTCGCAGTCGAACGCCGGGGCAATCCGATCCGGGTCGGCGGCATCACGAACGGCCTGATCGAAGTCGAGGACGCCGTCGAACGGCGCATCGCCCCGTATCCACGCGTTGACCTCGTTGCGGATACGTGTCTTGGCCGGCGTCCAGCCGGAATTGTTTGGTGTCGGCGCCCGATTGTGTCGCGGGATGATGGTGACGCCGTGCACCCTGAGCGCACGAGCATGCGCCTGCTCGATGATCGTTTCCATCCCCGAAATCACCGATCGCGCAGTCGCATCGCGGCGGATGTCGTTGGTCCCCATGAAGAGCACCACATCGGTGACACCAGCATGCGAGAACACGTCGCGCTCGAGCCGCTCGACACCGGGGGTGCTGTTCGGGGCGGGCTGGAGCCCCTCGCGGGTGACGGTGTTGCCGCCGATTCCCTCGTTGACGACCGCGCGTCGTCTCGCCGCGTCTCCATTCATATCGAACCGCACCGCCAGCCAATCTTCCCAACGGTCGTAGCCATCCACGGTGCCGCAGGACCCGTCGGTGATCGAGTCGCCGAACGCGACGATGGCGCCCCCGACCGACGTGGTCAGTACGTCGACACCCTTGAGCCACCACATCGACGTGATCGTCTCAGTGAGCCCATCTCGGGTCTCATCGCCGGTCAGATCGCCCGCGCCGTTTGCGCTCACATAGGAGGTCGTCAACGCGCCCCGATGCAGGCTCGGACGCACGTTCTCGCCCGGCAGGTGGAGACTGACCGCGAGATCTTGCCGGGACAGCACGGCGAGCTGGACGGGATCGCTCTGGACGGTGCCCCCTGGCGGAATCGTCACGCCGCCGTTCCCGCCAAACTGCAGTGCCAGGTTCGTCCCCGGCACCAGTGCGGCGCCGCGCATCCGGTGTCCGACCGAGGCGGAGCCGATCTGGAGCGGCTCGGTGCCATAGGTGTTGTCGAGACGGATCCGCACCGACTCGCCCGCCGCCGTCACGCGCGCGATCAGCCTGACCGTGACGTCGGTGACCACCTCGTCACCCAGGCCCTGCTGCGATGTCGTCCAGGCCGTGACCCGGCGGGCCGCTGGCGCTTGTGCGTCGACCCCCACCATGCCGTGTGCCAGCAGGACCGCCACCGCGGCGGCGACGGCCAGTGTCCGAAAATCACGCCAGTCTGACATGCTCTTTACTCCATGAGATGGCACGCACGGCGTTCCGGTTGTGCCCGGTCAGTCCGAGATCTGACGCCCGCATCCGCTCGCCATCGACCATACGCCGTCCAGATCCTGACGCCAGTACCGCATCATCGGCGGCCCTGGCTGGTCGGTATAGGGGTCGATCTGCACGAAGCTGTAGCAGGGCGCTAACTGTTCGGGCCGCAGTGTCGCCAGGAGCTCGGCATAAGACACGCCGCGGGCCTCTTTGAACCGGTCCAGCGCCACCGGAGTCACCGTCCGCTGCCACGCCCCGGCATTGATCACCACGGGCGTCACGGCATCTCGCACCGGCGAGAAGCCATCGACGACGTAGGCCCGACCGGCCTCCACCCGGGTGAAGTTGCCTTGACGGTAGTCGGCCAGGTGGGTGTGCCCGTGCACAACCACCACGACCCGGCGCCCGTCCTCCTGTATCCGTTCGAGCTGGCGCAGCGCCAGCCGGTCGCGCGATTGCCAGAAGTACTCGAACCTCGGCCCTGTCGTCTCCGGTGTCCGTGCGCACTCAGCCACCGGCGGCCCCGTCGGGTCGAGCTGCGTCAGAATCCGCTCGAACCGGCGTCTGGCCCGGCGCACCGCGGCACGCCGGTCGCACACAGCCCGGAGCTCGTCGTCGGCCAGCGCACGCATCAGCTCGTCGAGCCGTCCATCGTCAAGCGCGCGGGTCGCGAGCGGCTTGAACCGGTCGTCATCGGGAAGCGAGTCTACGAGAAAGCCGGCGCCCTGAGCCCGCACCGCGGCAAGATCCCAGACCGGCGCCTCGACGTCACCGCGGTCGAGATCCATCCGAAACTGCTGCCACGATGGCCGGAACATGAACAAGCGCAGGAGCGACGCCGCGTCCACACCGATGTTGTCGGTGCCGCCGGCCGACAGCGCATAACGCAGCCCCGCGCTGTCATCGGCCAGGTTGTCGATGACCGGAAATCGCGGCTCATGTTCGTCGAACAGCGCCTGCATCACCTGCTGGCCCCAGGAACGGGCGAGATGCCGCAGACCGGACCGCGTGATGAACGGCTCCGGCCATCCCTCGAACCGATCGGCCCGGCCCTCGATCTGGTGGCCGTTACGGCCTCGTGGGTAGCCGAGCTGAGAGCCGAGATCGCCATGGCCGTCACCGACCAGGTGGCCGTCGACGTCGACGCCATCACCGTCTGCTGTACCCACACCCACGCCGGTCCTCTGAGCCTGCC
>JASLOY010000582.1 GCA_030745255.1 Vicinamibacterales bacterium | reverse complement strand
CAAGGGGTGCGAGGTCGCGTGCAAGGAGTGGAACGACCTGAAGGTCGAGCAGACGTCCAATTTCGGGAGCCTCCAGAGCCACAGGGATCTGTCGTCGAACACCTGGCTGCTGATGCGGTTCAACGAGGTCGAGCAGGGCGACGATCTGCGGTGGCTGATCAAGAAAGACGCCTGTCTGCACTGCGAAGAGCCTGGGTGTCTGTTTGCGTGTCCCGCGCCTGGCGCGATCGTCCAATATCAGAACGGCATCGTCGATTTCAATCAGGACCAGTGCATCGGGTGTCAGTACTGTGTCTCGGGATGTCCGTTCGACATCCCCCGCTTTGACACGCAGACTAAAACGGTCGCCAAGTGCAACATGTGCATCGACCGGGTGGAGGCGGGGCTCGAGCCGGCCTGCGTGAAGACCTGCCCGACCAACGCGATCGAGTGGGGCATCAAGGACGACATGCTCGCGCAGGCGGAACACAAGGTCGAGACCTTGCAACGGCGCGGCTATGAGCAAGCCGCGGTCTACAACCCGGGCGGGGTCGGTGGCACGCACATGATGTACGTAGTCCCGCATGGGGACCGGCTCGAAGACTACAGTCTGCCGGCGCACCCGGTGGCCAGCCCCACGCCGCTTCGTGGGCTCGGCGTGCTGCAGCGGGTCGGTTCGTATCTGCTCGGTTTCGGGGTCCTGTCCGCGCTCGTTCACTTCCTCGCCGTCGGGTCGGAAAGCCCGGAGGAGAACGCGTAATCACGAAGAAGTCAGAAGTCAGAAGTGAGAAGTCGGAATGGAGCAGGTGGGCTTCGCCAGCTTCTGGCAGCGCTCGGCGCCCCGTTTTCTTCTGTCTTCTGCCTTCTGACTTCTGACTTCTTGTGTTGCCATGGGAACTTCCCTTCTCCACCGTTTTACGTTCCTCGAGCGAATCGTGCATTGGGTCGTCGGCGTCACCTTCGTGGTGTTGCTGTTGACCGGCCTAGCCTTTTCCTATCCCTCGCTGTTCTGGCTGACGATCTTCGTCGGGGGTGGTCCGGCGGCACGCGTGCTGCATCCGCAGGTTGGCGCGGTTTTCGGCGTGGCGCTCGTGTTCATGTTCGCGCTGTGGGTGCGCGACATGTTCCTCGACAGGCAAGACCGGCAGTGGCTGGGCGCCATCAAGCATTACGCCGCGCACGAGCGCGACAAGGTGCCGCCGGCCGGGAAGTACAACGCCGGACAGAAGCTGTTCTTCTGGTTGCAGTGTCTGCTGGGGGTCGTCTTCATCGTGACCGGGCTGCTGCTCTGGTTTCCCGAGTCGTTTGACGCCGGTCTGCTGATCACGATGCGACTGCTGCACTATGTCGCCACGCTGGGCGGCGGGTTGCTACTGATCGTCCACGTGTATCTGGGCACCATGGCCTACCCGGGTACCGCCCGCGGAATGATCGACGGCAAGGTTTCTCCCGCGTGGGCCCGTCTACACCACCCACGCTGGTCCGGCGACCGGGCCGAGCGTCGAAATTGAGCAGATGACCCGCCCGCCGGCCGTCGACCAGCGTTGGTCATCGCGCGCCCGCCGGGCACGCACCCTGCTCACCGATCGGCCCCATGCCGCGCCGTTGCTCCATTTCTACCTGTCGCTGCTCGAGCTCCAGACCGATGTCTGTGCCCCGGCCGAGGCGGCGCGATGGCTGCCTTCCGTCGATGCGTCGGGCGAGTCGGAGCCGCCGGGGCTCCGGCTCGAGCGACTCCCCCTCGGCGAGCTGTCGGATACGTTCACGGCGTTTTGCCGCGGCATGCCCTCGACAGCACCCGAGCCGATAGCCTGTGCGGCGAGGGCGGCCTCGGCCGCCGATGCCGAGACCCGAGCCAACCTGATGCTAGCCGTGCTGACCGGTTCCGGTGTCGACACCGAGGCCGATGCACTCGCGTGCCAACCGGCGCCGCTGGCGTTCTTGCCGCGTGGATTCCTGTCGCCGCTTGCCGAGGCCCTGTCCGATCTGGTGACGCCGCCCGACCGGGCGCCGCGAACGCCGACGTGTCCCCGGTGCGGGTGGCCGCCGCAGGTGTCGGTGCTCGATGACGAACCGGATGCGCAAGGTACCCGCCGTCTGGTCTGCGCCTTCTGCGCCGCCGCCTGGATCTTTCCGCGGTCGGTTTGTCCCAGGTGCGGCGCCTCCGGCGACGAGGGGCTGCGGTTTCACGTTGACGACGCCATGCCGCACGTCCGAGTCGAAGAGTGCCGGTCGTGCCGTCACTACCTGAAGTCGGTCGACCTGCGCGTCTCGGGTCTCGCGGTACCGGTGGTCGATGACCTGGCGACGGTCGAGCTCGACCTCTGGGCGGCCGAGCAGGACCTCGAGAAGATCGCGCCAAACGTGCTGGGGCTGTAGAAAGGTTCTGGATCCAATGATGTTCGGGCTGCGGTCCGCTACACAGCCTGGACAAAGCAGCAACCTCTCGTGTACAACTTGAGGCTCGCAAGGGGAGGGGGGCGGCTTGTTACGAGCCATTCTTGCGGCAGTCGTTGGCTACGCGGCCTGGACGATACTCTGGCTTGGGGGATCGGCCGGAATCGGCGCCGTCT
>JASLOY010000581.1 GCA_030745255.1 Vicinamibacterales bacterium | reverse complement strand
GGGGACCTCCTCCCCGGGCTGCAAAGTCTCTCTTAATTCAGAGCCTCACTTGGTCCACTTCTATTTGACGCCTCACACCCGTTGGTACGAATTTTCGAAAACGAAACGAACAGGTCGCCCCGCTCTGCGATGGTCCACCTGAGCGTTGCGTCGAACTCGCGGCTGAGCAGTTTGCCGGTCGACGAGAGCGCCAGTGCAGCCCCCCTGTCATCGATCACGCGGTTGACGAGCAGACGACCGCGCGCGCGGTTTTCACGATAGTTCAAACGGAACAGCACCGACGCGCCAAGCTGCTGGTCGAACTCGACGTTCCACACTCGGCTCGTCGGTTCTTCCAGTTCTCCATCTACCCGGTTCTCGAAGACGACTGGGGCGCTCGCCGGTGCGCCCGTCGTCCCGTTGAAGTCCTGCTCGATGCGCTGCTGAAACTGACGGAAGGAGTCGACCTGAAGGAAGACCTGGTCGAAGAAGAGGCCCCATCCGCCTTTCAACAGCGTCCGCCCGCCCTCATCGAGCGCGAGCGAGAAGGCCGTGCGCGGCGACAGATGGCTCTCCCCAAGCATCGAGTCATGGTCGTACCGCACACCGAGATCCAGCGCCAGGCGGGGATTGATCTGCCAGTGGTCCTGCAGAAACCCCGCGGTGGTGACGTCCGAGGCATCCAGCTCGCCCGCCCCGCGAAAGGTGATTCGTTTGAGAAGCCGACCGTCGGCGCCAAGCACATCGATGCGGTTGTTGCGGTCGATGCCGTCGAACGACGTGGCAAGCACCTGAGCGCCGATCTTGATGAGATGCTGCTGCGAGCCGAGCTCCCAACTCTGCAGCCGCGCTATGCTCAGCTCCACCTGCCGGCTCTCGCGGTCGATTTCGTTGAAATAGTTCTGCCGCAGACCGTCTGGGGTGAGCTGCGTCGGTCCCGCGCCCTGGGGTCGCACGGCGACATCGAACTGTCGAAACGCGAACTGCGTCTGCCAGAGCGTGTCTTGACCGGTGGCCAACTCGTCGGCGATGGCCACGTTCCAGCCGCCGCTCTCCGTATCGGGCGTGGCCAGTGCCGGGTTGAGCGAGTCGATCCCCATGTTGTCGACCTCTGAGGGAAAGACCGACAACGTGCCCGTTATGGAGTGGCGGTCGCTGAGCGCGACATCGACCTGCGTGAACGAGTCGAAGCCCTCGACGACCTCTTCGTTTTCGCCGGGAATCTCTTCTTTGACCTCGGACCGCACGAACCGGTAGGAGAACGCCTGGGAGAACCACGCTTTGCCCAGGCGGAGCGGCCCGCTGGCTTTCACCCGCGGCGTGGCAGTGTTGATTCCCATCAGCGTGCCGTTGCTGAAACGCGGCTTCGGGAACAGGCTGCCGACCTCGAAATCCCAGGTGTCGTCTCCGGCGACTGTCCGTACATCGGCGACGCCGCCCGACACCCGGCCGAACTCCGCGGAGTAGGGAATGCTGTGCACCTCGACCGTGTCGACCACGCTCAGGGGGAGCTCGACGGCGAACTGGCCGGTGACGGGGTCGGTGGCATTGACGCCGTTGACGAGCAAGGTGCTCTGGCTTGGGCGGGTGCCATTGAAACTGAGACGCCCGCGGGGATCGCGGACGACGCCGGGCAGCAGCGGTAGCGCCTCCTGAAATCGATCGCTGGGGAGCTGAAACGTTCTCAGGAAGTCGGCCCGGAACAGGTCTGCCTCGATGGGATAGCCGGCGCCAGTCGAGCCAACCACCGTGACGTTTTCCGACTGCGGGGCGGCGACAAGGGCAAGACTGATGTCAACGGCCTGACCGGCGATGACACGGACCGGCGGGTGCACGCCGCGCCCTAGACCGGACAGCTCGGCGACGACCATGTAGGTACCGGCGGACAACTCCTCGAAGACGAACTGTCCGGTCGCTGTGCTGGTCGTCATGGCCACCAACCGGCCGGCTGTTATCACATCGACTCCGAGTTCGCCGGCCACCGCCTCGAGGGTGATCACCACGCCCGGGTACACACTTCCAGAGGAATCGACGACCGTGCCACTGATGCGAGCGGTCGAGTCCTGCGCGTGGGCCGTTAGCGCGACTCCCGTCCAGGCGAGAGCGAGACATGCGAGGCTCGCTGTTCGACACCGCACGTCGAGGAGCATACTACGCGCAGGCGGCGGTGTGGCCGGGGCGAGTCGGGCCGAAGGCTATAATCGCCACGATCCTGTTCCTTTCTGGTTCAGTCGGAGTCGAGCATCATGCCCCTCGCCCTCATTCCCGAACAACCGGAGGCGCCGCGGCTCGTGACCGAGCTGCCCGGACCGCGGGCGGCGGCGATTGTGGCGCGAGACCACGCGGTGCTCAGCCCGTCCTACACCCGTGACTACCCGTTTGTCATCGACCAGGGGATCGGCGTCGTGGTCGACGACCCCGATGGCAACCGGTTCCTCGACCTGAACGCCGGAATTGCCGTCTGCTCGACCGGACACCGGCACCCGATGGTGCTGGAGGCTATCGGCCGGCAGATCGACCGGTTCCTTCACATGTCTGGCACCGATTTCTACTACGAAGAACAGGCTGCCGTCGGCGA
>JASLOY010000580.1 GCA_030745255.1 Vicinamibacterales bacterium | reverse complement strand
AGACGACGCGGACGAGGCTGACGAGGTGCTGATCGACCTAGCATCCCGGCGTCGCGTCGGCCGGTTCGACGCCGGGATACGCAATCTAACCAACGGCGTCATCGACGGTTTCCGGGTCATCTTCAACGTCATCGACTGGGAACACGACGAGCTGGAGACCGCCGGCAGCGCCCGGAACCTCGGCACCAGGTTCGACAATCGGGCCTATGTACTGCGCGCCGAGGTGAACCAGCGTCAAACCGGGACATTGGCCGGCAAGTTCGGTGTATGGAGCAAGGTTCGACGGTATGCGGCGACGGGTGAGGAAGCGCTTGCGCCGGCAACCGACCAGACCGCGCTGGCGGCATTTGCCTACGAGGAACTGGACTTCGGGCGCTTTCGTGTGCAGGTCGGCGGACGGATCGAGCGCAACGCCTACACGGTTGACTCTCGAGCCGAGGCCGACCAGAACGACGCTGACGGTTCGTCTGTCGGCCTGGGGCTCGTTCCCTCAGACGTGCGTGACCGCGCCTTCACCGGCGCCTCGGCATCAGCCGGCATGCAGGTCGATCTCGGCCGGCACGTCGCCTTCGTCGCCAACGCCACGCGTTCCTACCGAGCCCCAGCGCTCGAGGAGCTGTACAACTTTGGTCCCCACGTCGGCAACCTGGTGTTCGAGATCGGAAACCCGGACCTCGAGCGGGAGGCCACGGTCGGTCTCGACCTCAGCCTGCGCCATCAGTCGACACGGTTCCGGAGCACGTTGAACGCCTATGTCTACGACATCGACAACTTCGTCTTTGCCGGGGTCGGTGATGCCGAGCTCGACGGGCTCCGGGTCGCGCCATTCCTGCAGGGCAACAGCCGCTTCGTCGGGTTCGAGGCGACAGCCAGCGCGGAGCTGGCCGACGCGCTGTGGGTGAACATCGGCATCGGGATGGTGGACGCGGAGCTGACTGACACCAACGAATCGCTGCCGCGGATTCCGGCGCTACGGGGTCAGGTGAGCGTCGATTTCCCGTATCGCGGTTTCACCCTCAGCCCCGAATGGTCATTCGCCGCGGCGCAGAACCGCGTCTTCCGGGACGAGACGCAGACCGACGGTCACTCCGTCTTCAACCTCAAGGCCTCCTATGTCTGGCCGTTGCAGCACGTGGCCCACATCCTGAGCGTGACCGGCTACAACCTGACAGACGAGCTCTATCGAAGTCACACTTCGTTCATCAAGAACCTGGCACCCGAGATTGGCCGCGGCGTGAAGCTGGCCTACTCGATGCGGTTCTATTAGTCGATCGCCGTCTCGAGCCGAGCCGTCGCGTCAGGCGGGCTCCACCGTGCCGAGGAGTGCCTGCACCAGCGCCCGCTGACCAGGGTCGCCACCGGTGGCGAGAGCGAGCCGCCAGGCGTGACGCGCGCGACGCCAGTCGCCGCTTCTCTCGGCTATTTGCCCTAACAGCTTCAGCCCTTCGAACGAGGTCTCGAGCGCCAGCGCCCGTTCGCAGTGCCGCAACGCTGCACCATCGTGCCCGGCCGTGAAGTAGGAGGCGGCAAGCTCGAACTCTGCCGAGGCCGGCGACTCGTAGTCGGTCAACAAATCGAACGGTGTCGGCCGATGCCGGTCGAGCTCGGCCTGAATGACGTCGAACCGGTCCTGATACAGGGTCCGCGGTGCGGCAAGCTCCAACCGCATGTTGTCATCGGTGTTCAGCATCGCGCCGGCTGCGAACGCCGCCACCCCGCGTTCGTCGAGACGAAGCTTCACCAGCAGGTCGGTGGGGTACCGCACATAGGCCTCGGCAAGACTTGCCCGCACGCCCGGATCGGCAAACCGCCGCGTCATCTGGTCCAGCGAGAAGGCGATCGGGCTGTCTGAGCCGAGGAGAATCAGGTCGCGGTCCTTGAAGGCGACCACGTGCGGGTACACGCTCCGAAACGTCGCCATCACCTCGCGGGCCGAGTCCTCCGACATGCCATACAGGTGAAACCATTGGGCAAAGATGCCGCCCGGCGCCAGTCGCGACGCGGTCAGCTCGAAGAAGTCGCGTGTGAAGAGATTGGCGACGCCAGTAATCCAGGGGTTCGATGGTTCGGAGATGATCACGTCGTAGGGCTGAGCCTCTCGCCGCAGCTCGCCCCGCGCGTCGCCGATAACGAGACGGAGACGATTATCGTCGAGGGGAAGACCGTTGATCGGCTCGAAGTAGCGAGACGCCTCGACGACAGCGGGCTCGATCTCGAACGCGTCGACTTCGCGCACCGGATGAGTCAGCACGGCGCCGGCGGTCATCCCGCTACCAAAGCCGACCACCGCGACCCGATCGGCCCGCTCTGCGGCCATCAATGGCAAGTGCCCGAGCAGCGTCTGGGTCTCGATGTCACCCGCACCAGTCGACGCATCGGTCTTGCCGTTGATTTTCATCAACACGTAGCGGTCGACCTGCTGGACGGCGACCGACGCGGTGGGCCCATCTCGGTAGAACAGCAGGTCGTGCGAGGCGAGTAGATCGCGAATGCCACGATCGTCGTTGTCGGCGTAGCTCAGGGCGCCGTGATACAGCCCGAAGCTGAGCGCCAGCCGACGCGCGCC
>JASLOY010000057.1 GCA_030745255.1 Vicinamibacterales bacterium | reverse complement strand
CGTTCGATCCGCAGCGCGACCGTCGCCTCGTCGATGGCCTTTTGGAGCTGTGCGGGGGTTTCCGGGCGGGCCATCAGGACCAGTGACGGGCGCGACCCGAACAGCTTGCGAAATCGACCCATCGGAATGACCACGAACTCGTCCTGCGACTGCCCGAACGTGGTACCGGTCGATTCGCTGACCCCAACCACGCGAAAGTGGACACCCTGGACCTTTATCGTGCGTTCGACTGGATCCGCTTGATCGAAGAGCCGCTCGGCCGTGTCGAACCCGAGCACCGCGACAGCGCGGTTGCGATCGGTCTCGGTCTGACTGAACAGCCGGCCCTGCTCGGCGGTGAAGGTCGGAAACTCGAGGTAGTCACGCGTGACGCCTCGGATCTGCACGTTCTCGAGCAGGCGGTCGCGATAACGCACCTCGCCGTTGCGTCTGGACTGCGCCATAATCGCGCCCAGGTTGGTGCTGTATCGCTCGATCGCCTTGGCGTCGTCCAAGGTGATGCGGGGATTGCTGCGTGTCGCCTCGATTTCCGCCTCGGTCGTGACCAGTCCGACCCGCTCGATCGTGAACGAGTCGGAGCCGAACTCCGAGATGATGAGGCCGCCTACCTCGTCGTTGACCCCCTGGATCAGAGACACGACGGCGATAATCGAGCCCACGGCCACGATGTTGCCGAGGATCGTCAGGAATGACCGGAGCTTGTTTGCCCAGATCGCCTGCAGGGCGATGCCGGTCAGATCAGCGGCTCGACGCACTGTCGACCACCCTGATCGCGTCGCCGTCCTCGAGATTGCGTACCTCGCTGAACGGGCCGGTAATGACGAGGTCGCCCACCTCTACCCCGCTCAAGGCCTCGAAGTAGCGCTCGCCGGCGATACCGGTCTCCACAGGCAGGAACACCGCGCGACCCTGGCGCGCGACGAAGATGCCCTCGAGCTCTTCCTCGGAGAACCCAGGCGGGAGCTCCTCACTCGAGCCGGCCGGTTGGTTGTCCCGGCGTCTCCGCGGTTCGCTCTCCTCCCGCACCATCTTGCCGTGCGTGTCGACCACCATCTCACGTACCGTGGTGGCCTGGATCGGAATCGACAACGTGTCGGAGCGAACGGCTGTGGTGATATCAGCCGTACAGGTGAACCCCGGGCGAACGCTGGGGATCTCGTCGTCCAGGGTGACCACCACCTTGAAGGTCGTGGCCTGAGTGCCGGCGCCCTGCTGGGTCGCCTGGATTGGACTGTTCCCAATCTCGGTGACGATCCCGCTGAAGCTCCGGTCCGGCAGGGCGTCGATCGTCACCTCTGTCCACTGGCCCAGCTCGATGCTCGGGATGTCGGTCTCGTCCACCTCCACCTCGGCCTCGATCACCGACAGGTCGGCGATGGTGGCCAGCACGGTACCCGCGTTGTTCATGGTGCCGACGACCACGGTCTCGCCCGCTTCGATGTTGCGGCGCGTGACCACACCGGCGAACGGTGACGTGATCGTCACTTTCGTGAGCTCGTAGCGGGCGCTCTCCAGGTTCGCCACTTCCTGGCTGATCCGCTCTATTTGGGTCGCCACGTCGACCTCACGCGCTCGCAGCTCGGTTTCGCGAAGTGCCACGTCCGTGACCGCCTGCTCGTAGGTTTCCCGCGATACGAGCCTGAGCTCCCAGAGGTTCTCCTGTCGCTCCAGATTGTCGCGGGCCAGATCGAGGGTCACGCGGGCCGTTTCGACCGCGACCTCGAGCTGACGCTGAGATGACCGCGACGCCCGCAACGCCGCCTCTCCGCGGTCGACCGCGGATCGCAGCGACTCGGGGTCGATCTCGAGCAGAAACTGCCCGCGCTTGACCCGGTCGCCTTCATTGAACTCCAGCCTGGTCACTCGCCCCATCGTGTCGGCGCTGATGTCGACCGTCAGCTGCGGCACGATCGTGCCTGAGGCCGAGACGATTGCTTCCAGACTCCGACGTTCAACCGCCTCCACTTCCACCTCAGGACCGGTGGCTCGTTCGAACGAGAGGTTGACATACACCAGGGCCCCGCCGATTGCGAGGATAGCGACGATGAGAGCTGCTTTGCGAACACCTGTCAACGACTCAACCTCCAATCCGGATCATGACAAACGAGATGCCGACCGCGAGGACGGCATAGAGCGTGTAGAAGGTGGCGGCGAACGGGCCGGTGCGCCTGCCGTAGAGCACGGCGATGCCGATTGCGAGGACCATCAGTTGCCATACGATGAACAGGTCGATCATGCCCAGAAACCGCTGGGTGAACGTGCCAGTCTCGAGCATCGGGAAGAACGCCGCCAGGGTCGTCGGGTTGCTCATGACGCCGCGTGTGTAGTTCAGTGGCACGACGAACAGCTGTTGCACGATATTCACGGCGCCGGCATGTGCGACGACCGCATACATGGCGCGAAACGGCGTGTGGGCGCCAAGCAGGACATAGCAGACTGTCCAGACCACGCCGGCGAGGATCAGGGTCACGAGGGGGATGAACACGAGCACCGACCCGGCGGCGAAGTAGGTCGCGTTCTCGAGCCCGCTGGCCAGCTGGTCGTACATCTCGTCCGACACCGTGACGCCAAACGATTCCATCGCGCTAACCTGCTGCTCGAGCAGCGCCTGCTGCCCGACCTCCGTGCTGACGAGCCAGCCGCTGGCGCTTGCCATCGTCAACGCGACGACAAATAGCGCCCCAAGCCATCGAGGGCGCGCGACAATGGCGCCGAATGCCTGGCGCGGCGAGAACAGCACGCCCACGAGTCGCGACACCAGTCCGGGGTGGCGTGTGTCGGGAGCGCGCGTCACGTCGTCGTGCGTGTCCTTCATGGTGTGATAAGCGAAAGACCGGGCCGCAGGGACGTGAGGGCCCGTTCTGCTTGCGTGGCGACGAGACGCCGTCTATCTATTCTACTCCGCGCCGAGCCCGTTTCTCGCCGTTCGGGTACACCCTGCCACCGATCAATACGATGTTTAGGCGCGATTTGTTCACAATCTGGGTGGATTGAGGGAGAGACGACGAGGGTTCAGACTCATGTCGGTTGACGAGCGCAGCGATCGCACAGTAGGTTGTGCACCGGGGAGACGGCCAAATCCCGGCCGTGCCACGCTGACTGGACCCTCCGGGGTGTGATGTGATTGGACTCGTTCCCAAAGAGCTGTTCTTCACCAAGGGCGTCGGCAAGCACCGAGAGAAGCTGACGTCGTTCGAGTTGGCGCTGCGTTCGGCCGGCATCGCCGCCTGCAACCTCGTGCGCGTGTCCAGCATCTTTCCCCCCGGTTGTCGGATTTTGTCCAGGACCGCTGGCGTGGCCAAGGTGAAACCCGGACAGGTGACCTTCGTGGTGATGTCGGAGGCCGCCACCCGTGAGCCCCACCGGCTCATCGCTGCGACGATCGGGGTCGCCATCCCTCGTGACCGCAAGCTGTTCGGGTATCTGTCGGAGCACCACAGCTTCGGCGAGAACGAGGAGACTGCGGGCGACTATGCCGAGGAACTGGCGGCCGAAATGCTCGCCACCACTCTGGGGCTCGACTTCGACCCCGACAAGAGCTGGGACGAGAAGAAGGAAGTCTATCGGCTCTCCAACAAGATAGTGCGGACGCGGAGCGTCACCCAGACCGCCGTCGGCGACAAGAAGGGGCTTTGGACAACCGTCATCGCAGCGGCCGTACTCGTCGGATGAGCGCGGGGACTCGCGTCCGGTCCCCGGGAAGCAGGTGGTCCCGTCCCGTTGCCCGTTGTGTCCCCCTGTGGGTTTCACTTCTCCTGATAGCGTGGTCGGGGCCGGTTCAGGCTCAGGTGTTCGAGACCGTCGGCGTGCGGGCACTTGGCATGGGCGGGGCGTTCGTGGCGGTCGCGGTCGGTTGCGCGACGCTGGTCGGCCGGTTTGCAGGTCAACGATGGCTCTGGTCATTCGTCCTCCCGCTTGCCGCGGCGGTACTCCTGTACATCACCTATCTCTTCACCGTTCTCCTGCCCTACGCGGCACAACCGCTTGGGTTCATCCGTGGTCTCCGGACCACGCAGGTGGCGCTCCTGGCGCTCGGCGGGAGCGGCGTGCTCGCGCTGGCCTGGGCGGCCAGCCGGCCTGCGATCGCCGCCACCGTCCGGCGATGGCTCCCAGCCGTAACGGGCATGACCGTCTGCGTTGCGGCCGGATACGCGCTGTTCTTCCGGCAAGCCGGCGGCCTTCTGGCACCGCATGACGCCGACGCGCTTCGCACGTTCACACGCTTCTATCTCCTCCCGGTCGGAATGGCCGGCGCGCTCCTCGGCTGGGTGCTGGTTGTTTCCCAGTCCTTCTGGCGCGGGCTCGCCTTTGTCCTCGCAACCGCACTCCTCGGGCTCTTTTTCTTTTACAAAGGACGGATCGTGCCAGAACACTTCTGGTGGTCACGGCGCTACCTTCCGCTGATTCTGCCCGCGTGCCTGTTGCTGGTTGGGAGCGCCGCGTTCACCGAGCTCCGTGGCGCCTGGATGCCGTCCTGGGCGCGACTACGCGCCGTCGCACATACCCGCTACGGTCTCGGACTCGTGGTTGTGTCGTTCCTCGGCTACCAGTATCTTCAGGCCACACGCCCCATCCTCGACCACGTCGAGTATGCCGGACTCGTTCCGAGGATTGAGGCGTTGGCGGGAATGGTCGGCGAGAACGACCTCCTGCTCGTCGAGTCGCGCGCCGTCTCAGACCTGCACGTGCTCGCCGTGCCCCTCAACTTCATCTACGCACGCCCCACGCTCTTGTTCGACCGGGGAACCCCGGACAAGGCGCTATTGCTCGACTTCCTCGAGTGGGCGCGGACCAGATACGACCGCGTGCTGTTTCTGGGGGGTGGCGGAATGGACCTGCTGACCAGGCGAACCGCGGTCTCGATGGTCGCGGCGAACCGTTTCGAGGTACCGGAGTATGAGCGGTCCCTGAATGCCTATCCGACCGAGGTGCGCTTCAAGGTGTTTGACTACGGCCTCTATGTACTCAGCCCGGCGACCGGCGACGCCCTCGGTGTGAACCTCGATGTGGGATTCGAGGATGGGCTTCTGGTGCAGCGATTTCACCCGTCGGAGCGGACACCGAACAACGTGACCTACCGATGGAGCCGAGACCGATCCGTCATCTCGGTACTGACCACGGTACCCCCGGGGGCCGAGGTGGTGCTGCACCTGGCAGATGGCGGACGCCCCACTACCGCGGGTCCAGCTTCCGTTTCCATCTCACTGAACGACGTGGCGCTGGGAAGCACGACGGTGAGTGGCGGATTCCTCCCGTACCGCTTCGCCATCCCCGAAGGCCTGGCAGACACGATCAATCGCTCGATCGCCCCGGGGCGGCTGGAGATCGAGAGCACGACGTGGATCCCCCAACAGCAATCTGGCGGACCTGACACCCGCGAGCTCGGAGTCATGGTCGATCGGATCCAGATCCAATAGCGATTCAACGCATGTTCGACTATCTGCACGTCTACAACACCCGCGAACGATTGGCGATCGGGTGCGCGGACCTGCTGCTTGCCGCGGCGACCGCTCCCGCACGGTGGTCACGGTCTCCGCGCGATTTAGCACCTGCCCCAAGAATCTTGCTCCTCCGAATGGAGCGTATCGGCGACCTCTTGATGGCGGTACCAGCCATTTCTACGCTACACACGCGTGCCCCGGACGCGGATCTCCATCTCGTGGTTGGGAGCTGGAACGAGAAACTCGCCAGTCTCATCCCTGGACTCACGACGGTCGAGACGCTCAACCCGGGCTGGCTCGCCCGTGACGAAGCCGGCGCAACGGCGCCCGATCTTGTTCGCAGGACCGCACGGTGGCGTGCCCTTGGCTTCGATCTGGCGATCAATTTCGAGCCCGACATCCGCACGAATGGCCTCCTCGCGCTGAGCGGGGCGCCGCGCCGGGTCGGCTATCACTCAGGCGGGGGGGGGGCGTTCCTGTCCCGGGCGCTGCCGTACGACACGACCGCCCATACCGCGACCAACGCCCTGCGGCTCGTTGACTCGATCTTTCCCGACGCCGCCGGGAAGGCTTGTGACGCAAGCGTCCAGGAGGCCGCGTATCTCGATGTGCCCGAAGAGGCGCGCGAGGACGTCGTCAGGCGCCTTGCCGACGCCGGGCCCGTAGTGATCGGCATCAATCCGAGTGGCGGGCGCCGGCTGAAGCAGTGGGATCCCGATCGGTTTGCAGAAGCGGCCACCCGGCTCGCGCGCTCGCACCAGGCGACCGTCGCGCTGATTGGCGCATCGGAAGATCGGCCGCTCGTGAACGCCGTCGTGGGGGCGCTACCCGAGGACGTGCGGTTCGTCAATTTCGCCGGTCAGCTCGATCTGGTCGGTCTGGCCGCCCTGTGTCAACGTCTGACCGTCTTGATCACCGGTGACACCGGTCCACTCCATCTGGCAGCCGCCGTCGGCACCGCGACCGTTGCCATCTTTGGCCCCTCCGACCCGAGACGGTACGCGCCGCTTGCACCAACGTCCCGCATCGTTCGGGCGAAGCTCTGGTGCAGTCCGTGCAACCGTATTCGACTGCCGCCCAACCGCTGCCGTGATCGACTCCCTGATTGTCTGGCGGCGGTTGACACAGACAGTGTCTGCCGAGCGGCCGACGAGCTGCTTGGCGCCGCTCACGATCCTCCCGCAAGGACATCACCATAGACCGCCAGCAGGCGGTCCGTCGCGGTCGTCCAGGAGAACTCACGCTCGACGAGGGCGCGACCCGCGTCGCCCATGCCGGCAAGACGGTTCGACGCGCTGAGGGCCTCGCGGATCGCGTTTGCCAAGAGGTCGGCGTCGCCAGGCTCCACCAGCCAGCCGTTCACGCCCGGCTTGACCTTGTCGGGCAGGCCTCCCGCCCGCGACGCGATCACCGGCCGTCGGTGCGCCATCGCTTCCAGCGTGACAATTGAGCTGCCCTCATAGAGCGTGGGATGAACAAGAATCGAGGCCGCCTCATACCAGGCATGCAATGCGCCCTCGCCGACCCGCCCGGCAAACGTGACACGGTCCGTGAGACGAGCCATGCGCACGGCCTGTTCCAGACGAGGACGATTCGGCCCGTCACCAACGAGCGCCCAGTGCCATTTGGAGCGAGCCGTAGACTCGGCGTCGGATGCGAGCCTGGCGAGCGCCTCGACCAGCACCTGAAACCCCTTGTTCTCCTCGATCCGTCCCACGCTCAGCAACAGCGAGTCGGTCTCTCCGAGATCAAGGCTGGCGCGCAAGGCGCGTCGCGCTTCGCCGTCGACCTTCGTGTCCACCGTCTCCAGATCGACGGCATTCGGCACGACGACGACTAGCTCAGGCGCAAGCTGAAGATTCCGCAGAACCCCCGGGAGTAGCACACGATCAGTCGCGATGACACGATCAGCGGCGCGCCCGCACGCGCGCACAGCCTCTTGCAGGGGGCGATACGCCATCCGCTTGAACCGCGCGGCGGCCTGATTCGTGCCGCCGAACTCCTCGAGCCCATGAGGATTCAATACGAGCGGCACCGTTCCCAGGCGATCTCGGCGGCGCGCCAGCGCGTAGCCGAGCACGCTCGCGCCGTGGCCATGTACCAGTTGAATGCCGCCCTCACGGACGAGCCGCGCGGCGAGACGACCGGCACGCCACCCAAACACGGGGTACGCCGTGCTCCGGTCCAGTACCGTGGTGCCGCGTCGTCCGGCAAATGGAAACGTTCGATACGACACGAATCGCTCGCTGACGTGGCCATGGCCATCACCAGGGGCCGCCACTGAGCTGGCGACGCCCACCGTCGGCGGCTGGGTAATGACGGTGACCCGCACACCGCGACGCGACAGATGCCGGACGCAGTCATGCACGTGACGCTCGAGCCCACCGTTGCCGTGCAGGGGAAACACTGCCCGCGTCAGCATCGCCACGTGGAGATCGCCGGGCCTCACCGCCCCCCCGCCTCGCGACGACCTCGCTCAACGAGGGTCGCGTATAGCGCCTCCATGCGCCGCACGACTCCCGACGACTCGAAACGCTCTTCGACCCGTTGCTGCGCGGCGGCACCGAGACGGTGACGGAGCCCCTCGTCCTGCCGCAATCGGGCAAGGTCGTCCCCCAACCCCTCCGCCGTGTGCGACAGCAGGCCTGTCACTTCGTGGGCGATGATGTCGCTGGTCCCACCCGTGTCGTTCGCCGCGATCGGACGGCCCAGCGCGCTTGCCTCCAGCAGCACGCGGCTCAGCGACTCCGGGCCGTAAGAGGGGAACACCAGAACCGCCGCGTACCGGAGCCACACAAACGCCTCGTCGCGAGGCAGCCATCCGACGAACCGCACGTCGCGCCTGGCCCGTCGGCCTGCGGCTTCCAGCCGACTCCGCTCACTACCATCCCCGACAATTACCAGCGGCCAGTCCAGGCGGGCTCGCTCGATTGCCGTGATCAGTCTCGCCACGCCCTTGTTCAGTTCGAGCTTCCCGACAAAGATCGCATACGGTGAGGCCATCGGCCGTTCCTGCCGCTCGGCCTGATCACGAATGCCGGCGGTGTCAACCGGGTTGGGGATGGTTTCGAGTCGCGCCCCATCGAGCTCAGACGCACGCTCGCGAAGGTCTTGGGCGATGGTGGAGCTCACCGCAACGACCGCATCCGCCGAAGCCAGGCTCTGTCGCTTCAGCGAGAGATTGGAGCACATATAGGGGATGAGTGGCACTGCCAATGGCCACAGCCCTCCTGCCCGCGGTCGCACACACCGGGTCATCATGGTCGGAGAGCACGCTGGGCACAGCCGATCGGACGAGCGGTCGTAGATGAGGTCGGACCAATAGCAGACTGGCCAGTAGTCCCGCACGGTACAGACTACCGGCACGTTCGTCTCTCGGCCTGCCGTGATACTCGCCGGCCCCGTCAACACGTGCTGCGCGTGCACGATGTCGATCGCTCGCGTGCGGACCAGCGTCGCGAGATAGTGGCCAAAGTGCCGATACAACCGCTCGTTCTTGAAGTAATTTCGGATGAACGGCACATTCGGAGCCGCAGCGTGGTACTCAATCGGCGTGAATCCATCGTACGCCTGACTGCCTGCAACCGACCCACGCGTCGTGCGGGGCCGCACGACTGCCACTTCATGACCTTGCGCCCGAAGGCCTTTTGCCAGCTCGTAGGTGCTCCAGCCACTGCCGCCACATCCAGGCGGAAACGTGTCGGTAGCGAGTAGCACACGCATCTAGAGTCAGTGACCCCGCCGTTGCCGCAGCGCCCGCTCAAACGCCATCGCGAGCGTCTGGCAGTGCGTGTCCCATCCGAATCGCTCCACGACACGCTCGCGGGCGGATGTTCCGAGCCTCGTCCGTGTGCCGGGATCACTCAGCGCATCGATGGCATTGGCAAGGCCGTTCGGATCCGACGCATCGTACAATACGCCCTCCTGCCCGGGTCGAGCGATCGCGCGCAAACGATCGATGTCCGGTGCGACAACTGGAAGCGCCGTGGCCATGTACTCGAAGACTTTCAGCGGCGACCAGTAGAACCCGAGCGCCAACGGACCGTGGGCACCGACATCAAACGGAGCCGCGCCGATGTCTGCCGCGGCCAGCGCTGCCGGCATCGACGCGTAAGCAACGGCACCGGTGAACGTGACGCCGTCGAGATCTCGGGCGGCGGCGCGCGTGCGACCCAGCTCGGGCCCGTCGCCAATGAACACGGCCCGTATGTGTGACCGCCCACGGCTGCGAAGTCGCCGCACGGCCTCGACGAGATGGACCGCGCCATGCCAGGCGCGGAAGGCACCGGCAAATACCACCACGAGCTCGTCTGCACGACGCGCGTAGGGCGGCGCAGCCGTCGCGTCCGGCTGAAAGCGGGTGGTGTCGGCGCCCCACTCGACCTCGAGCACCTGGTCGGATGACACCCCCCACGGGAGCATCCCTCGGTACGGTGTCACAATCAGATCGGCGGCGGCGCACTGCCACTCGCGCCAGCGGCGCATCGGCGACACGATCAACGCCCGGTCGATCCACGCCTTCGCGGAGCCTGGGTAATCGATGACGGGCGCGTTGACTTCGAGCACGGCGAGCGCACCGACCGCCCCGGCCGCGAGCAGCCCCTCGCCACCGAAATTGTGGTACCGCTCCACGACCACGTCCGGCCGAAGCTCGCGGGCGACCTCGCGCACCCGACGGGTCGTCAGCAGCCGCAAGTGCCGCGCACCCCCAGGCGGCGCCAGCGCTCGCCAGGAGGCACCCGTGTCGGACGGGAACGGTGACGACCCTGGCGCTGCGAGAACGTGTACCTCGTGGCCGAGCGCGGCCAGACCTTCCGCCACGGCGGTGACGTGGACGGATCCGCCAATCGTGCCGGGCACGGTCTGGTCGATGGCGACGTAGAGAACCCTCATCAGGTGGTGCGCGTCAGGAGCGCGAAGAACGGCCCGGACCGGACGCGCCCGAAGAGCAGGATGTCGAGCTTCGCCAGCCAGGTCAGGGCCAGCAGCATGCCGTAGGTGAACCCGCGCTTGGCGATGCGCTCCTGTGCTCGCTGATGAGCCACGCGGACCACCGCCTCGGAGTCCGGCATCGCGTCGCCATCTTCCCGCGCGGCTCGTCGCGTCACGAGACGCTCCGCCATACGCAGGAGAATGTTCTCCACGAAACCGCCGACGATCGGCGTGTAGTACCGGATTCGCTCGATCCGGAATCCGGCCTCCGTCACCGTGCGCTCGAGATCGGGGATGTCGGCCAGTGGATTGACGTGGTCCGACTTTCGCAAGCGCTCGTGTGTCAGGTCGACAAGTCCGACACACTCAAGCCCACGCGCCAGCGCGTTGATGGCGCGCAAGCCAAGCGCGAGGGGCGAGTTTCGACGCACGTGGCTGTAGACGAAAAGCGTACCGCCCGATTCGAGCACGCGGGCGGCCTCTCGAAGCATCTGACTGAGCGCGTCCTTGGAGAGGTGTTCCAGCACGTCCAGGGTGTAGGCCTTGTTGAACGATCCGTCCGCGATAGGAAGGCGGCGGAGATCGCCGACCACGAGGTCGACTTCCTCGCGGGGCTCGTCCGCGAAATAGGGGCTGACATCGACACCGGCCAGATACGCCCCAGCATCGCGATTCCAGATCATGACCCGGCCGCTGCCGCATCCGAGATCCAGCACCCGATCGTCTCCGCGCAGGTCCAAAAACGCGCGGAGCACATCGTTTCGGACCGCGGCAGTGAGTAAAGGTGGAGACACTCGCGCATGCCGACCGCCGGCATGCATCGCGGGGTCGACGTATTTCGTCATCTCGGCGAATGGGGTGTCTGGGCGCAGGTCGAGGTAGTCCCTACCGACCGCAACGTATTGGCAGTCGCAGCCCTGGCACGACACTGTCTGGTCGTCCCGCCGCAAACGGGCGCCGCACGACGGACACCGCGCGATGTCCAGCAACCTCGACGAGATCATGAGGCCCGCACCACGTCAATCAGGAGCTGTTCGATCCGATCGGCACGACGGCTCCACGAGTACGACGACACCTGTTCGAACGCCGTTCGCGCGAGCTGCTCCGCCTGCGCGGGGTCGGCCAGTAGCTCTCGCACCGCGGCCGCCAGCGCTGCCGGCTCGCCAGGGGGCACGAGCCGTGCGTTCTGGCCGTCGGTCAGAACCTCTCGAATCGGCTCCAGATCGGAAGCGACGATCGGCCGACCGGATGCCATGTACTCGAACAGCTTCAGCGGTGAAGTGTATCGCGCTGATGGTGTTGCTACGGTCGGAAGAACCAAGACGTCCGCCGACGAAAGACGCTCGGGAACGTCAGCCCTTGGCACCAGGCCGGTCACCGTGACCCGCTCGTCGAGACCGAGCTCGC
>JASLOY010000579.1 GCA_030745255.1 Vicinamibacterales bacterium | reverse complement strand
CAGGAACTTGCCGACGAACGCTCAGACGCCGAGAAAACTGGTGCAGACCATCGCCTCCGCAGCTACGGTCCGCCGCCGCCGGACGACACAGGGCGCCTGCTCTCGCTACTGGCCTGACCTCCCCGCGGCGACGGCCGGTCCCCTGCCAGGGTCATCCGATGTCCGAAGTGGGTCTCTATAGAGAGCCACGTCATGGCCGCGCGCCGCGCGAGCGGCATTAGCTCGTCCGGACGAAACGCTCGTCTGACCGACAGCGGGCCGTCGTTGCGCAGCACCGCGTTGAACGGCCGCGTAAACAGCCAGCTCCAGGCATAGTGGCGCCATCGGCGCACGAGATCGTTCACCACGATCCCACGTGTCGCCAGCCGGTTGAACGACCGGAGCATCTGAACCGCTTCGTCATCGGTCAGGTGGTGAAAAAAAAGCGCGCAGATGACGTAATCGAACGCTCCGTCCCGGCAGGGCGCCTGGTGCACATCGGCGCAGACGAATCGCAGCCGGTCGTTCGGCGCGCTGCGGCGCTTGGCACAGTGGAGCGCTGACAAGCTGACGTCGAGCGCGGTCACATGCAGATCGAATCCTTGCGCCCGACCCCACCGGATGATCGCCCGCGCGTGGTCGCCGCCGCCACTCGCGACGTCGAGCACCCTGATGCGCGCCCCAGGCGTCCAACCCCGGCTGAGCTCTTCGAATCTTCTGAGTGTGGCCCGGGTTCCGCCAAGCCAGCGATTGATCGCCCCGAGGAACCAGTAGACCTCGTCGACGACCGCCTGCGGGGGCGTATGGTCGTCCAGATATTCGCGCTCCAGAGAACGCCGCGCCATCCACATGTGCGTCAATCGGCGGCCGACCCGAACGACCTCTGCCCAACGGCGACCGCCATCAGCGGAGGGACCAGCGCGGAGAGGTCACGCAGCACCCAGGCCGCACGACGCTCGGTGCGAGACAGCCGCAGCATGAGCCGACCCAGTCGGTTGGCGGTCCGTCCCATCGCCAGTCGCCGTCGCGCGTAGGCACGAAGATCGCCCGAGACGATGGCGTCCGCGGCCGACCGTGTCGACGCCAGCGCGAGCGCCATGCCATCGCCGGTAATCGGGTCTGGCGTGCCGGCGGCGTCCCCGACCAAGATCAGACCGTCCTTCTCGTCGACGATGCGTGGCACATGGAGGCCGAGCGGCGCCGATGCCAGCAACGGTGTCGTCGGCTCGATGTGAGCCGCGCGGTCGCGCAGCTCCGGAATGGCGGACAGCAGGTGTGTCACACCGTCGGGTCGGAAGCGGGAGTAGTCGAACAAGCCGGCGACGAGTGCTTCGCCGCCACCGCTCGGCGCGAGATACAGCTCGCCGTCGTCGTGAAAGAACACCTCGACCCGGTCGCCGAGCCGCTCGAGACCCGCCACATGGGTCGACAGCCCCACTCGTAGCGGTCGCGCCACGGTCCCAGGGAGACGGCGGTGGAACATCGACCGCGCGCCGTCGGCGCCAACGATCAGGCGGGATCGTGCTCCCCGATACGGCGTGCCGGGACGTGCGTCGACGTTTGGCGTGCCTGCAGCCAGCTCGAACAACCACGCGTCGAAACGGTCTCGTCTCACGACGAGACCGCATCCCACAGGGAAATCGGCCTCGACCGACACAAAGGCGGCCTGGAACCGCAACCCGCGCACACGGGGCGCATCGGGCACACCGGCGATGTCCCGGAGCGCCGCCACCCCGTGTGGCAGTAGCCCCTCTCCGCACGGCTTGAGCCGGGGATGCCGTGCTTTCTCGTACAGCTCGACACGGACGCCCCGCCGACCCAGCTCCACTGCCAACGCCGCCCCGGCCGGACCACCGCCCACGATCGTAACGTCCGCCATTACCATGACAGCGTCAGCATCTCCGCCGCGAAACCGGGTCCCAATGCCACCATCAGACCCAGATCGCCCGGCTCGGGCCGACCCGACGCAATCAGGTCGTTGAGCATGAATAACACCGATGCGCTCGACTGGTTTCCGTAATGACGTATCGCCTCGCGCGCGTTGTCGAGAGCACCATCGTCGAACCCGAACGCCGACCGGTAGGTCGCCATGACCTTGGCTCCCCCGGGATGGAGTACGTGGTGTGTCACGTCAGAAAGCCGCACTCCGTGGTCTTCCAGGAACTGTCCGACGACCGGCTTGACCGCGGTTGCGACGAAACCGGGCACGTCGCGCGACAAGATGAGCCGCATGCCATCATTAGTGAAGCGCCAGCCCATCAGGTCGGGCGCCTCATGAAACAGATGCGTCCGCGTGTCGACTACGGTGGGGCCGGGACCGGACGTGTCATCACCACCCACCAGGACCGCGGCCGCCCCATCGCCAAACAGCGCCGCGCCGATGAGATCGGTCGACGTGCGGGCTGCAGTGGAAAACACCAGACTACAGAGCTCGACCGACAGGACGAGGGCGCGCTGGCTGGGATAGGCCCGCAACGTGTCCGCGGCTCGAATCAGCGCCCCGGCGCCGCCGGCGCAGCCTAGCAGCCCGTGGCAGAAGCACCGATTCGCAAATCGATGGGTAGGTGTTCGTAACACCGCGTCCGAGCGTCGATA
>JASLOY010000578.1 GCA_030745255.1 Vicinamibacterales bacterium | reverse complement strand
GATCGAAAAGGCCGCCGGATCCAACTCGCCTCGCTCGAGACACGACCACGGACCGTGGTCGCCCCCCGCGATCACCAGCCCGGGGATGAAGCGTACCGGCAGTCCGATCTCGGCTTCGTAGGCGGCGATGGCCGCCAGCGGTGACTCACAGACGACGCCACCCAGGTCGAAGATGACCGCTCGGAACAGCGTGTCAGACGGTGACCTGACCAGCTCGGGCATGGGCGAGGATGATAGCAGGCCCACCGCCGGGCCCCGGGCCGCCATCGAATCAGCTGC
The DNA here is from genome assembly GCA_030745255.1 of Vicinamibacterales bacterium. Classification (GTDB taxonomy): domain Bacteria; phylum Acidobacteriota; class Vicinamibacteria; order Vicinamibacterales; family UBA8438; genus NP936. The sequence continues at coordinate 2,301 of JASLOY010000578.1, read as the reverse complement.
GCTCGCGGCCCTGGATCGCGGCGATGGCGTAAGATCCTTCCATGCCAGGTGATTCGTTCGGTCACGCCTTCCGCATCACGACCGCCGGTGAATCGCACGGGCCGGGATATGTCGTCATCATCGACGGCTGTCCACCTGGGATATCCCTCACCGAGACCGATCTGGAGGAGGACCTCGCGCGACGCCGCCCGGGGCAGAGTCATATCGTCACGCCGCGGGACGAGCCGGACATGCCGGAGATTCTTTCTGGCGTGTTCGAAGGGAAGACCACCGGCACCAGCATCGCGGTGCTGATTCGCAACAAAGACCAACGCGGGCGCGATTACGCCGACATCAAGGACAAGTACCGGCCCGGGCATGCCGACTTCACCTACGACGCCAAATACGGTGCGCGCGACTACCGGGGTGGCGGTCGGTCGAGCGCACGCGAGACGACGGTGCGGGTCGCTGCCGGGGTGGTGGCGAAGAAGCTGATCGCCTCGGCATTTGGAGGGCAGGTCGTTGGCTACGTCCGGCAGGTCGGCGGCATCGTAGCCGAGGTCGCCGACCCGGCCGCGGTGACGCTTGCCGAGGTCGAGCAGCTACCCGACGGCGAGCCCAATATCGTGCGGTGTCCAGACCCAGATCGGGCTGCGGAGATGGTGACCCTCGTCGAGCAGGTGCGCGAGGCGCGCGATTCGATTGGCGGGGTGGCCGAGATCGTGGCGACCGGCGTGCCGGCCGGGCTCGGCGAGCCGGTGTTCGACAAGCTGAAGGCCGACCTGGCGAAGGCGCTCTTCAGTCTACCGGCGGTGCTCGGGGTCGAGTACGGGGTTGGCTTCGGGTGCGCGGTGCTGCGTGGGAGCGAGAACAACGATCTGTTCTATGCTGAGACCGGGGCGGCATCGAATGTCCGGATTGCGACACGCACCAATCGCCACGGCGGCATGTTGGGTGGCATTTCGAGCGGTATGCCGATCGTGCTGCGCGCCGCCGTGAAGCCGACAAGCAGCCTGCCGCTGGACCAGGAGACAGTGACCACGAGCGGTGAGCCGACCACCATCAGCACGAAGGGGCGTCACGACCCCTGTCTGCTGCCTCGATTCGTGCCGATGGCCGAGGCGATGGTCGCTATCGTGCTCGCCGACCACTGGCTCCGGTGGAAGGCGTCAGGCCGTTCTTAGCTAAGGCTTCGGGTGGCCCAGCAACCATTCGACGACCAGCTTGCTGAAGTGGTCCGACAGCTCGGGGACGTGCCCCCCCTCAGCGATGCTCCACAGCTCGGCCGAGCCGCCCGCCCGGCAGTCCCTGGTGTAGCGGGTGACGGTCGACTCACGGCCGGCCAGCCCGCGGTCGAGGTCGAGGGTGCCGGTTTCGAAACCGGTTACCGCGCAGCCGTTGTGGGCGGCCCAGCGTTCCACGGTTTCCACGGCGCCGGGATACGCCGTGCCCTGGATGTCGGCGCCCGCGTAGGCGATGGTCTCGTCCGCCGTGCCGTGGATTTGCAGCACGTGAACCGGGTTGGCCGGCATCGGGCGTGCCTCGGTCTGGTCGGCCCCGGCCAGACTGGCGATGGCGGCGATGGTGCCCGAGTGGTCGTGCGCCATGCGGTAGGACATGAAACCACCGTTGGAATGCCCGACGAGAAACACGCGCTGCTCGTCAACGTTGTGTTCCGCCTTGACCGTGTCGATGACCCTGGCGACGTAGGCGGAGTCGTCCACGTTGCTGCCCCCGAAGTTGCAGCAGGCGCTGGACGCATTCCAGAACCGATTTTGCCGTCCGCCCTCCTCCTGGGTGCCGTCCGGGGCTACCAGGAGGAAGCCATAGTGATCCGACAGGTCACTGAACTTCATGTAGGCGTCCTGGCCAGCGCCACTGGACGTATATCCGTGCAGCAGGACGATTAGTGGAGTCGGGACATCGGCGTCGTAGCTGGCGGGCACGGTCAATGGCAGATCGCCGCGACCGGCATCGATGAATTGGGCTGATGCCGAACTGGCGGTCATCAGGACGATGGCCGCAAGAATGTAGGGAATCTTCCGCATGGAGTCGCTTCCCGTCGGTGCTCCGGTCAGTCCAGTCGCGGTGTAGCGGGCTGACTGTCGGTCGGCTGTCAGTTCCCGGCGCCCGCTTGCGTCCCCTCGAAAGCCTGGAACGGCGAGAAACCGCCACCCTGCGCTTCGAAATTGCCCTGAATCGCTCCGTCGCCCGCGACATCGCCGCTCACGACGAACTGGCCGCCGATCTGGCCAAGTCGCATCTGCATGTCGAAACGGTAGCTGTCTCCGTCCCACGTGATGTTCTCGGCCGGGAGCACCA
>JASLOY010000577.1 GCA_030745255.1 Vicinamibacterales bacterium | reverse complement strand
CGTCGTACCCGAGAATATCGCCCGGCACGTTTTCGAGTCGAGTCTGGCCGTAGCCCTGCTCGTGCGAGTTGCCGATGACGACCGTATCGTTGACCACGATCGGCGGCGACGAGCTGGTGATATAGCCGGTCACCGGGTCCAGCCCGGTGAACGGATCGTAGTCGTGCCCCAGATCGGCCAGCAGGTCGACCACCCCGGTCTCCGGGAACCCTTCGATCGGCACCCTGGTGCCGAACCCTTCCAAGTGCTCGCCCGTCTTGCCATCGAGCGCATGGAGGAAGAACCCCGGGGTGATGACGTAGATTACCAGGCGACCGTCGATGTAGCTGTGCCCGACTCCTTTGCCGTAGCTGGCGCGCATCGACTGCTCCCAGCGCACGGTGTGCGGCTCGCGGTAGCTCCATATCTGCTCGCCCGTCGCCGGGTCGATCGCCAGGATGGTCCGGCGATAGCCGGCCGTCGTATACAGCACGCCATCGATATAGCTCGGCGTCGACTTGAAGGTGTAGTTCTCATGCGGACTGAAGTTGTCGCCGCGGAAGATCCACCCCACCTCGAGGTCGTTGAAGTTGCTCGCATCGATTTGGTCGAGCGGCGAGAATCGGGTGCCCCCGGCGTCAGCGCTCTGATAGCGCCACTCCCCGTCCTCGGTGCCAGGCTGCTGCGCGGCCGCCCCAGCGGCAACCAGGGCCAGGATCAGCCCCAGGGCCATGCCGACCCGACGGGTGGAGCGCCAACAACGTTGCACGTGTGCTCTCATTGCTTCCTCCGAGCGTTGGTGTTTCAACTGCGAAGACAAGTCGTAGGGCCGATTATCGCCTCAGCCCGACGGTTGTCAAGCGATTGGGCATCAACGGGCAGGAGCCCCGGCCAGCGCCGCCTCCTCTGCCCGCGCGCCCCGGAGCAGGTTCACCATGCCGTAGTTTCCTTCGTGACAGGCGTACTCGTAGACCAGGCCCTCGTTCTGGGTCATCGGCAGCACGAACGTCCAGGGGCGCTCGAACGTGGACGGGTCCTCGACGGTAACCTCATAGAGCAGCGTCTCGGAGGCGACCCGTGTGAACCGCTCTGTCAGATGCAAATTCTCCCGGGCACCGCGGAAGCTGGTTTTGTCGCTGAAATTGGCGGTCTCGACGACCAAGGTGTCTCCATCCCACCGGCCCCGGGGGTTGCCCAACCACTGGCGAATCTTTGGGTCGACCGGCGGGCGGCCATCGAGCGGAATGATCCGCGCGTCGTGGATCATCTCGTTCAGGATGACTACGTGGTCGTCGGCCTGAAACAGCTGAAAATTGTTGTTGTAGGCGCCAGACAGTCGCGGCACGCCCAAGGTGAGACAGCGTTCCCAGAGGCCGCGATACTCCGGACCCGGCGTGGGTCCCGCACCTCGTCTCGACTCGCGGCGGGCCTCACCGGCAGCCGCAGCCGCGGCCGTCAGGGCTGGAATCCGTCCATCAGGCGGATCGACGACGAGCGACGTGCGTAGGTCGGAGAGCTTCTTCCCGTAGTCCCACCAGAACTCGTTGTAGGCGGCAGCCACGTCCGCCTGGGCGCTCAAGCCGTCTTCGGTTCGGCGGTCTTTGTCCCGACGCGCTACCGACTCCCGCTCGTAGGCAGCGGCTTCCTCGGCGGTAAAGAACGCTTTGTCGGACAGGTCCCGCGGCCGCTCGAGCGGCGTCATGCTGCGGTAGTCCCAGACCCCCTGCAGGTCCGGGTGGCCGTCCGGGGTCCTTGGCGCGGTCCAGTCGGCCGGCTCGGTCGATTGTGCGTAGCCCGTGAGCGAGGCCATCGACGCCAACGTGAGTGTGCAACAGGCGACGAACAGGATGCGCTTCATGGGAGGTCCTCCGCGAAACCGGCATGTCGGCGAGGACACGCCGCCAATCGTCTGATGTCCGGAAACGGCACGATTATACCGTAGACTTCGTGGAGCGGCTAACGACCAGCGACTCTTGCACAGGAGCCCGACCATGACACGCGCGCGACTGATCGTCCTTCTCGGCGCCACCTGCCTGGTGGCCCTGTCGGCACCAGCCACCGCCCAGGAGCGGCGCATCATGAGCCCGGCCGGCAGATCGGCGACGCAGGTCGGGGGTACCTACTACGACCCGGTGCGCGGCTTCGTCAACAACGACTGGGTCGAGATTCGCTACGGCCGGCCCCTCAGACGCGGTCGTGACATGTTCGGTCTGGACGACTACGCCGAGCACCTCAACGACGGCGCCCCGGTCTGGCGGGCCGGGGCCAACGAGACGACCCGTCTGATCACTGACGTACCGCTGGTGTTCGGCGACACGACGATCGTGCCTGGGGAGTACACCGTCTTCATCGACCTGACAGCGACTCCCTGGACGTTCATCCTCTCGACCTGGCCGGCCCAGGTCCGCTACGACGAAGCCAACCGCGAGGCGCTCTACGGCGCCTTCGAGTACACGCCGGACCGGGACGTGGTCCGGCTACCGATGACTGTAGAGACGCTCGCCCACGCATTTGACCAGCTCTCGTGGCAGTTCCTCGACATTACCGAGGAGGGCGGCACGCTCGGCATGTTCTGGGACACGGCACTGGCGTCGGTGCCGTTCACGCTCG
>JASLOY010000576.1 GCA_030745255.1 Vicinamibacterales bacterium | reverse complement strand
GCGCTGTCGACGCTCGGAGCGCTCTGCATGGCGGCGGCTCCAAAGCACGAGGACAGCCGGAAGCTGTTCAACAAGCTCATGATCTGGGGTCTGTCGATGTCGGTCGTCGGCAGCGCCATTTGCTGGCTCCTTTTCACCGTCCTCCGGGTCGGGCTGTAGGTTTCCTGGCGACGTGCCCGTCTGGGCGGCGTTGCTTCCTCAGTCACAGCCCGCCTGGCTGGGCTGTTCTCAGACGGGGCTTCGCCCCGCACCCCACGCGGGGGCTTGTGGGGCCCCATCGCCCCACGCCGCCCCCGCATTGTCGCGCGGCCGGGGCCCGTGCGGTCTGCTCACCCGGGCCCTCCCTCAGACGGGGCTGCGGCTCTGTCGCTGGACACTGGTCGGGCCGACAATAAGTCATGACAAGTATTCTCCTGTTGGCGCAGTAGGTAGGGTTCCGAAGTGTCAAGATCTGGATCTGTCGCCTTTGACGTAACGACTGGCGAAGCCCCCCGGCTCTCTCCTGACTTCTGACTTCTGGCTTCTGACTTCTGCGCATACGCCAATGCAGATCATCATCATCGGGGGCGGCGAAATCGGGTATGCGCTCGCCAAGGCGCTGGCCGCCCACCACGAGCTGTGCGTGGTCGACGCCGTGCCCTCCGTGGCGGAACGGTTCAATCTGCTCGACGTCGAGTTCCTGACCGGCAGCGGCACCAGTCGCAGCCTGCTGGAGCGCGCGCGGGCCAGTACGTGCGATCTGCTCATCGCCTGCACCGGGCTCGACGAGGTCAACATCGTTGCCTGCTCACTCGGCAGCCAGCTGGGGTGCCGTCGCACGATCTGCTTCGTCTCCAAGGAAGATTTCGTCCACACCGCTGAGGGACGCGACAGCTTGAGCGAGCACTTCGGGATCGACCAGGTCATCTGGCCCGAGGCGCAACTGGCCGACGCGATCGAGCGGATCATCATGGCCCCTGGGTCGGTGGACGCCGGCGTGTTCGCCGGCGGGGAGATCCGGTTGCTCGAGTTTCGGCTCGGGTCGGACTCGCCGCTGGTTGGCAAGCCGATCTCGGCGCTCGATTTGCCCTATGGCGTCGTCATCGTGGCCGTCCACCATGCCGACAGCACGTCGATTCCCCGCGGTCGCACGGTGCTGGACCCCGGCGACAAGGTCGTCCTGATGGGTACGCGCGATGCGATGAAGGCGCTCCAGGGACAGTTGTCGCCCGAGGCGGCGGAGAGCCGGACACGGCTGGTCACGATTATCGGTGGCGGCGACGTCGGGCTGCGGCTGGCACAGCATCTGGATTCAGAGCCCGGGATTCAGCTGTACATCGTCGAGCACGACCACGCGCGTGGTGAGATGCTGGCCGCCACGCTCGGGAACGCACTCATTCTCGAAGGTGACGGTACCGACCTCGGGCTGCTCGAGAGCGAGGAGATCGGCCGGAGCGACGTGATGGTGTCGGTCATCGACCACGACGAGCGCAATCTGCTGGCCTGCCTGATCGGGCGGCAGCTTGGTGTCGAATCGGTCATCACGCGGGTCAGCACGCCCGCGAACCTGCGGCTGTTCGAGCTCGTGGGTATCGACGTGGCGCTCTCGGCGCGCGGTGCGGCCGTGGCCTCGGTCGTCCATCAGATCGATGGCGGGCGCTCGAGTCTGCTGAAGGTGCTCGAGGAGGGGCAGGCGAAGGTGGTCGAGTTGACCGTGCCGGACACGTTCCAACCGACCGCGTTGCGCGACCTAGGAGTCCCCGACGAGGCGATTATCGGGTCGATCGTTCGGGGCGGGCAGGCGATCGTGCCGCGGGGTGAAGACCGCATCGAGCCGGGCGACCGCGTGCTGATCTGCGCCACCGGCATCTCGGCTGCGGAGATCAGGGCGTTGTTCACGACCACCGGATGACCGTTCGACGTCGGCGCGGCAATGGCTGCTGTCTAGCCGGCGAAGCTAACATGTGTCCTCCTGCCTCCTGAGAGCATCCTGATCCATGCGGTTGTGCATCATCGTCAAGGTCACCGGCGACCTCCTCCGCCGTTTCGGCCTGATGTTCCTCTGGCCGATGGCGATGGCGGCGTACTACCGCGAGTGGGCCGACCTCGGAGGGTTTGCACTGGCCGGGGTGCTGGCTTCGGCGGCTGGTCAGACGATGTGGCTGGCCCACCCGGAGCGCGAGCCCGATTTGCGGCGGATCGAGGCGCTCGCCGTCGTGGCCGGCACCTGGCTCGTGGTCGCGTTGCTCGGGTCGGTGCCCTACGTTTGGGTCGGGCTCTCTCCGGTCGATGCGGTGTTCGAGTCGATGTCCGGGTTCACGACGACCGGTGCCACCATCTTCACCGACTTCGGCGCGTTCGGGCGGGGGGTGCTGTTCTGGCGCTCGCTCACCCAGTGGATCGGCGGCATGGGGGTCATCGCGCTCTTCGTGGCGGTTCTGCCACGGCTGGCGATGGGGGTCGGGCGGCTTTTCTTTGCCGAGGCGCCGGGGCCAACCGACGAGAAGCTCACGCCACACGTCCGCAAGACTGCCGCGGTGCTTTGGCGACTCTACGCCGGGTTGACGCTGGCCGAGTTCCTGGCGTTGTCGTTTGCCGGGATGCCGGTCTACGA
>JASLOY010000575.1 GCA_030745255.1 Vicinamibacterales bacterium | reverse complement strand
TTGAAGCGCGCGAGGAGTACGAGCTACGTCAAGCTGCGTAGTCTAAATGTGTGTCCAAGGAACCGGGTGCGGTACATCGCCGCGATCATCACGCCGACGGCTGACGTTGGGAATCTGCTGATCATCGCGGGGCCGATGGTGCTGCTGTATGGCGTGGGTATTGTCATCGCGTGGCTGTTTGGCAGACCGCGCCAAGCGGAAGAGGCGGAATCCTAACTCCTTGCATGTGGCATCGTCTGCATCCCGGACAGACCCAGAACCAGTCTGCAGATCGGTGCGCTGGTGCCGATTACAGATCCGGTGCGCCTCACGGATCGGCTGAACCCGAAGTGCCTCAGGGCCAGTGTCATGGCGTCGTTCACCATTCCCGCCGTGCTCATGCTGACGCTGGCGAGCGTCTCCTTCGGTGCGGAGCTCTCTGCCGGCGAGGTCGCGGTCAACCGGTCCGGCTCGAGCGATGGTCTCGTCGTTCGACTCTTCGACGTTGCGGCCGTGCGTCGGGCGTTCGATGCGCTCGCTCGACAGAGGGAAGGGATGACCGAGGGCGAGCGGGTCGCCGCCTGGACCGACTTCTCTCAATTGGCCGAAGCGGTCATCGGTAATTCGCCAGTCGGCCCCTTCACATTCGACGATCTCATCGGAGCCGCAGGAGGCGCCCCAGGGCCACAGGTGATCGCGACGCGGGGCGTAGCCGCCCGTAGCCGGGTAGCGTACCAAATGCAGGCTGTCGGGTATTCGGCGCGCGAGACGGCCGATGTCGTGGGTCGGCGCATCAGTCGGCGCGCACTTGACACAGCGCAGCGGATGATCGCGGTTGGGTACGGGCGCGACAAAGCAGCCGCCTATCTCGACAGTCAGTACGCACGTGTGGCCGCGTTGCGGAACCGGCACCGTGTCCAGTTGCGTCCGGGGCGAAGCGCGCCGCCCGGGCAATACGACGCCATCATTCAGCGGTACGCGAACGCTCACGAGGTCGAGGTGGCGATCGTACGGGCCATCATCGAGGCGGAGTCCGCCTTCAACCCAGCAGCGCGATCACGTGCGGGGGCCATCGGCCTGATGCAGCTGATGCCGATGACGGCACGTGAGCTACAGGTTGACCCGTTCGTGCCGGACCAGAACATCGAAGGCGGGGTGCGCTACTTCTCTCAGCTGCTCGAGAGATTCGGTGGGCTCGAACTGGCGCTCGTGGCCTACAACGCAGGGCCCGGCTTCGCCGAACGCTACGTCCGCGGTCAGGCCGTGCTGTACGGAGAGACCCGCCAATACGTCAAGAACGTGTTGGCGAGTCTGAGCAACCAACACTGATTGGGCTGCTAGACACCCTCAAAGCTGTGTAGCGCCTCAGCTTCGGTGTCGAACACCTCAATTGCGGTATCGAGTCGTGAGATCGCCAGCATCTTCGTGACTCGGTTCTGGGAGGCGGCGACCTTCAGCTTGCCGTTGCGATTGCGAACACTGATGAAGGCACTGGCGAGTTCTCCAACGCCCCAACTGTTCATGTAAGGCACTTGGCTCAAGTTGAGGAGCAGCCGCAGGTGTCCTCGGCCGAGCAGTTCGCCGACCCGTCTCTTGACCGAGCCATGTTCCTTGTTGTTGATCATCTCGCCTCTGACGTCGAGCACCACGACGTCACCGACTGGGCGGTCCGTCACGCTCATGAAGGTGCTTCCTGTGTGCCGTCCTCGCCGAGGACGGAGGCGACGTCATCGTGCCCGAGGCGAGCACCGCGACTGAGTGACCTCGGCCTGGAGACGGCCCATTATACCGAGGCAGAGGGGACCCGGCACGACCGCGTTCTGAGCAACCGGTGGGGAAGCGCAGATGCCGCTCGGACCGGGGTTGCCATCTGACGAACGCGGCCGTACTGTCCCTGCATGTGCCCGGACTGGACAGGCGTGGACCTCCATGGCAGCCGTGCACTGATCTCGACACTCGGGGCGCTGCTCCTTGCCGTCACCGGATGCGACCGGCCGGAGACTCCTGCGGTCGAAATGAAGGCGGCGTCGGTCGCGGCGGCGGTCGAGCGGACGCAGCTCACCAGCGGTCCCACTTCCGAGAGGTTCGTAGCGTTTTCTCCTGACGGCAGCCAGCTGGCGTTCGTCTCCGACCGAGACGGCGACCCGAAGCTTTGGACGATGCCGGCGGAGGGTGGTGAGGCGACGGCCTTGACCGACGCGCAGGAATTTCTCGTGCGCCCGGTCTGGTCCCCAGACGGCACGCGAATCGCCTATGTGTCCGACGAAGAGGAGCCGACCAACGTGTGGGTGGTGTCGACCGCGGGCGGCGCGCCGATTCGGCTGACACAGGATGCCGGCACGGTGTCTGACCCGCAGTGGTCGCCGGACGGGATCACAATCCTCTACACCAATAGTCTTGAAGGCACGAGCGACCTCTGGACCATACCAGCCGATGGGGGCGCGGCCACGCAGCTCACCACTGGTGGAACCAGCGGAGGCTGGGCGCGCTGGTCGCCGGATGGGGCGTCGATCGCGTTCATCTCCGGCCAGAGCGGCACCCAGAGCGTCTGGGTGATGCCCGCCGGCGGCGGTGCGGCGACATCGTTGACCGGCGACGAAGGCACTGACGGCCAGATCGAGTGGG
>JASLOY010000574.1:2397-2646 GCA_030745255.1 Vicinamibacterales bacterium | reverse complement strand
TGCGGGGGAGACCACGGTCACCCCCGATCTGTTTTCCCAGGCACTGCTGTCGGCCAGCGCCGGCTGCGAAGCCGTTGACCGCGTCATGAATGGCGAGCTTGCTGCGGCGTTCTGCGGGGTCCGTCCGCCCGGTCATCACGCCAACCGTTTTCGGGCATTGGGCTTTTGCGTGTTCAACAACGTGGCCGTGGCTGCCGAGTACGCGCGGGAGCGTTACGGCGTCAAGACTGTGCTGGTTGTGGATTGGGA